>NZ_JBLUOI010000028.1:0-57057 GCF_048059995.1 Metabacillus sp. YM-086
TGAGTATACAGCTGTTAAAGAAAATCCTTCTACTTTGCTTGCAGCTTGGATAAAACTTTCTGTAATCCAATTTGTTCCGATAATACCGAATCGAACCATATGAATCCCTCCAACATGTACTTTCTTCTATGTGCAAGTATATCTTTTTTTCAATAAAAGAAAAAGAATTCATTAGATATTTTAAATTTTATTATCTTTTCAAACGTTTTTCTCATGATTTCAATGAAAATATGTCATAATAAATAATTGAGTTAATACTAGATCCTACATACATAATTGAAGATATAGCAAAGGAGAAACAATATGAAAAAATTAATTGCAATTGATCTTGATGGAACATTATTGTCATCTAATATTGATATTTCAGCAGAAAACATTCAAGCCATTCAAGCTGCTCAACAAGCAGGTCATGTTGTCATGATTTGTTCAGGTCGTGCACCGGAAGATATTAAAACAGTAATTGATAAAACTCCACTACAATGTCCTGTTGCTGGAAGTAACGGCACAATGGTTATTGCTGACGGAAAACTATTAAGTCAAATATCAATAAATAAAGATATTGTCAAAAATGTAACAGAAGTCTTTAATCAAAAGGAATATCCATTTAAAATTTATAGTAATAAAGGAATCTTTGTTGCTTCTACTTGGTCTGAAAGAATGCTCTCATTCCTTGATAAAAATCAGGAAGTTTTAAACCATTTAACTCCTAAAGAATATAAGCTTATGACGGAGCAACCAAAGGAAACGGATAGCATTAAAATATTTGAAGAGCTTGATGCGGTGCTAGCAATTGAGGATCTTACTGTTCAAAAATTCTTTATCCCAACCATCTCTGGGAAAGAAGAGCTCATTTCCTCATTAGAAAAGTTTGAAGGAATTTCAATTACAACGTCTGGTCCGTTTAACATTGAGATTATGGATACAAACGGACATAAAGGTAACGGAATCCGAGTAATGGCTGAATATTTTAACATTCCAATTGAAAATACAGTGGCAATCGGAGATAACTTCAACGATGTTCCTATGCTTGAAACAGCTGGCTTATCAATTGCCATGGGGAACGGTGACCCTGCTGTTAAAGAAATGGCTGATGTTGTCACACTTACGAACAATGAAAATGGTGTTGCCCATGCTATTAATAAATATATTTTAGAACCTAAATAACATAAAAGAGCTAACAAGATTAAAGCCTTGTTAGCTCTTTTACGTAACGTTTACTCATTCAATACATGTAAATAGTTCTGCACAGTTAGAAGCTGCTCCTTGCTTGTCGCTTTCGGAGTAAACTCTCCACCTGCTTGTTGAATAATTGAATCGTACATCCCTTGTAGCTTTGATTGCTGAAGAGCCATTTCTATATGTGTTTGTCTTGCATTTGCTTTTTTCATCATAAGGGCAGAACTAAAATTATTATTAGCCATAGATTTAGAAGTTGATCTAGCCTTTAGAGCAATTTTCTCTTCCTCTTCCGTTAATGTTACCGGCCCAAAACTCATCTTCTGCTCATGAAGATCTGGAAGATGCATCGGCCCCGGTTGATTAGGGTCAATAAGAGCAAGCATGGCACGAACATGACTTCTCATAACAGTAATAGATGTATGGAGCATCTTTTTTAGTGATGGATTTTGTACAATCATATAATCCTGTTTGAATTGATGGATAACACCCTCGTGTGTAGCTAAATGTTGGGCCATCAAGCCTAGATCAGCCGCAGGTATTCTCATATTACTCCCTCCTCACCTTCTTAGAGTATATGAGAGAAAGGAAGAGAAACATTCCTTTGTAGCCAAAAATTCAATCATACTTCAGGTGTTGGAGTCGGCTTAGCGTATCCTTCTTTATACATGTTATCAATTTTTGATCGTATCTCTTTCACTGTTTTTCCATTTTGATAATCAACAATGGATTGAGCCGCTATTTCTAGACACACACCACACTTTGTTCCATGATCATCCCAAACGATAGTGCCATCTTCCCTATTTTCAAACACAAAACAATCATAGTTATTTTTATGATTTGCTGTTTCGCCACATCCACAGTAACAAGGAATGTTTTCCAATAATTCTCGATGTGCTGCTGAAGCTTTGTAGATCGTTTGCATATCCTCTGGTTTATCAGCTAAAAATGCTGGTAAAACATCTATACTTGCTGTTTCCTCGCGAATATCAGAAATTGTGCTATGTTGTTCATGATCTTCATGATTCTCTTCTTGGTCAGTGTCTGAACATCCTGTTATAAGGCTTCCTATTAAAAACATCATGATTAATTTGTTATATCTTTTCATATTATTTGCCTCCATTTAGTCTACGTTCCATGCTAATTTTAACATGTTCATAATAAACAGAGACAGGCAGATAAAAAAATTGTAGGTAACTTGAGGAAATCATTTTATATTCTCTATGTATCTAGCGAAACAACTCCTAATGTAAATTGATCCCATAACACCCTTTTCACTTTATCAGCTTAATTGTCCTGACAATGAACCATAACAAAAAGCTTATTAAAAAGGGTAGAATTATAACATCAATTTTTTTTGATTAATATGATTGACAAATGTAAATTTTGGATATATAGTTGAAATATCAAAAAAAATTGATGAAGAAAAGGTGTTTCCATGAAAGAAGAAATCAACTTACAAGATGTTTCTTTAGAAAAAACCTTTGAAATGTACGAGGGAAAATTTAAAGCAATTGCTGATAAAAAGAGACTTCAAATCATGAACCTTCTTACACAAAAAGGTGAAATTAACGTTAATGATCTCGCACCAATGGTAGATATGACACAATCAAAGCTGTCGTATCATTTAAAAATACTTTTAGATGCTAACCTCATCTTAAAAGATACAAGAGGTACATTTAATTTTTACAAGCTCAATCTCGATGAAGTGAACCACCTTTTATCAGCAGAGCTATGTTGTCTATTCAGACCCACATGCTGATAAAAATTTTTGTCATATAAATCAATTTTTTTTGATAAATAGATCAAATTATTTTGTTTAAGGAGGAGTAATATGTTTAATGATTATGAAATTTATATGCTTTCAAAATTCAAACAAAACGAAATGAACCTAAATAAGGATAATATCCCCAAGAGGCGTAAAAGAAAAACAAATAATGACCTTTTTAAGACTAAATCATTTGAAATGCCTACTTGTTGTCCATCAGTTTGTTGCTAACCTTTTTATAAAATACAGCCTTAGGAGGATTTAAATGAACATTCATATTGGTTTAAATGTAACAAAATTAGATGCTTCCCTTAGCTTTTATTCGAAGCTATTTGGTACAAAACCTGTAAAGGTAAAACAAGATTATGTGAAGTTTTTATTGGAAGATCCAGGGTTAAACTTTACGTTACGACCAGTAGAACATGTTGAGGGTAACCATATAAATCATTTTGGGTTTCAAATATTCAGTAAAGATGAGTTAAATAAGCATAAAGAAAGGCTAGAAAAGGAGGGGTTTTTCTCGCGGAGTGAGAGCGATACAACATGCTGTTATGCAAGGCAAGATAAATTTTGGATTACTGATCCTGATGGACACGAATGGGAGTTTTTCTTAACGAAAGAAGATACTGAAGTAGACACTATTCAAACTTGTTGTGGTTAATAAGCTATAAGAAAAAGCCGAGAATATCTCACGGCTTTTTCTTTGTTATTATTCTCCAGTTTTTGAAAATCTCTCAATTCTTTCATCTATTTCATCACGAACACGCTGGAAGAATGCCCATTTCTCCTCCTCTGTTCCCTCGGCCTTTGCTGGGTCATCAAATCCCCAATGTACACGTTTAATGTGCGAGGGAGTTACAGGACAATTATCTGCTGCATGACCACATAATGTAACAACTAAATCAGCATTGTTTAAAATTTCAGGATCGATCACATCAGATGTTTGATTTGAAATATCAATGCCAACCTCACTCATTGCTTTCACAGCATTTGGATTTAAACCATGTGCTTCTAAACCTGCACTTTTTACTTCCCATTCATCACCTAAGTGTTTTTTTGCCCAGCCTTCTGCCATTTGGCTTCTGCAAGAATTTCCAGTACATAAGAAGTAGATTGTTTTTTTAGACATAATAGTTGCTCCTTTTTAACTATATTAATGGATGATAAGTAACCAGATATATAAACCAACAAGTGTAATAAACAATGTTGGAATGGTTAAGAGTATTCCTGTTTTAAAATACGTTCCCCAAGAGATTTTTACACCCTTTAAAGATAAAACATGCAACCATAACAAAGTAGCAAGTGATCCAATCGGTGTAATCTTAGGGCCTAAGTCAGAACCAATGACATTAGCATAGATAAGTGCTTCCCTTATGACACCTGATGTATTTGTATCTGAGATGGCTAAGGCATCAATCATAACCGTAGGCATGTTGTTCATAATAGAGGATAATACCGCAGCAATAAAGCCCATTCCTATTGTTGCAGCAAATAAGCCCTGGTCAGCTGTTGCTTGAATTAAATTTGCTAGAACATCGGTTAATCCAACATTTCGCAAACTATAAACCACTACATACATGCCGATTGAGAAAAACACAATTGCCCAAGGGGCACCTTTTATTACAGTTTTTGTGTTAACCGCAGAACTTCTTTTGGCCATAAGTAAAAAGAAAATTGCTATTATACCTGCAATAATAGATACAGGAATTCCAATAAATTCACTTGCGAAATATCCAACAAGTAATATACCCAACACAATCCAAGATAACTTGAACATTTTTTCATCTCGAATGGCATCTGCAGGTTTTTTTAATTGTGATAAGTCATAGTGTCTCGGAATACTTTTCCGGAAAAAAAGAAATAGAACTAAAATACTTGCACCTAATGAAAAAAAGTTAGGAATAATCATTCGCGATGCAAACTCAACAAACCCAATTCCAAAAAAGTCAGCAGAAACAATGTTTACTAAGTTACTAACGACTAATGGAAGCGATGTTGTATCTGCAATAAAGCCACTTGCGATGATAAATGGAAAGACCATTTTTTCACTAAAGTTTAAATTTCTAACCATTGCAAGAACAATTGGTGTCAAAATTAAGGCAGCACCATCATTTGCAAAAAATGCTGCAACAATCGCACCTAATATACTTACATAAATAAACATCTTTATCCCGTTTCCACGAGCTGCTCTTGCCATATGTAAAGCTGACCACTCAAAGAAACCAATTTCATCTAATATTAGCGAAATAATGATGATTGCAATAAACGCTAATGTTGCGTTCCAGACAATAGACGTTACATCCAACACATCTTTAAAATCCACAACACCCACTAGCAAAGCTAAAATAGCACCACCACATGCAGACCACCCAATAGATAGTCCTTTCGGCTGCCATATAACTAGAGTAAGTGTAATTAAAAAGATAATGGATGCGAGAAATACTGATGTCATTCGTTACCCTCCATTCATTCACATATGATCCGTAGTCCTTGATCTTCTAATTCTTTAATACGATAATCTTGATTTGGAAGGTGTTGAAGTAGGCTTTGAATGACTGGATAATAGTCACTATCTTTATTCAAAGAATAAATAATCCACTGACCTCTTCTCGACTCTTTCACAATGTTAGCATCTTTTAATTTTCGTAGATGTTGACTAATAGCCGGCTGACTAGTATTAAAAATAGCAACAAACTCACAAACACAGCAATCATTTGAATCTAACATTTTCACCATTGTTAAGCGTGTTTTATCACCTAGCAGTTTCAGAATTGATGCCGTTTTCTCTAATTCAATTGTAGTTCCCAACAAACATTCCACCCTAAACTTCATCCGTATATCAATATATAATAATTCGCTTATATATTCAATAAAAAAACCTTGTTTATTTTATATTACACAACTAAATCTAAAAAATACGGTTCAATATCCCTTTGAACCGTATCGCTTCATAATCTATATATCTTTTAAATAATATCCATCCAAATTTTAATAGCAGTTACAAAGATTAATAATGCCAGAATTACTTGTAAAACTTTTGTATTTATCTTCTTACCTGCAATTGCTCCTAGTGGTGATGCAATCAAACTAGCTATAACCATAATTGCTGCTGGACCGTAATCAACTTGCCCAGTCGTTATTTTTCCTACAGTTGCACCAATAGAAGAAATAAATGTAATAGCTAGAGATGAAGCAATTGTCATACGAGTTGGAATTTTTAATACAACTAACATAATTGGCACGAGCAAAAATGCTCCTGCTGCACCTACAATTCCTGCCCCTACACCTACGATTAAGGCTAGGATAGCTGAGAGCCACTTGTTAATTTTCACTTGATCTAGTGGTATATCGTCAATTCCCTTTTTAGGAATAAACATCATCACTGCAGCAATTAAAGCTAATATTCCATAAATCAGATTAATGCCTCCTTCAGACATTAATTTAGAACCATAACCACCAATGAAGCTACCGATTAATATACTGGCTCCCATATAAGTAATAAGTGTTCTATTTAAATATCCACCTTTTCTGTATGCCCAAACACCACCGATTGTCGCAAAAAATACCTGTACAGCACTAATACCTGAAACTTCATGAGCACTAAATGCTGCTAAACCAAATAAAGGTGGGATGTATAATAGCATTGGATATTTTATAATAGAACCACCAATTCCTAGCATACCTGAAATATAAGAGCCTACAAAACCAATAATAAAGACCGTTATAATAAAAGCCATATCCATGTTTGTTACCTCCCATTTAGAAAAGGGAACCTTACAATAGGTTCCCTCTATATATTCATGCCGTTTAAATTATCTAACCGCACAGCGATTAGGTCCGATTTCCATTTCTCGTTGCGTTTCTTCATCTGGAGTGATTTTCCCCATATTTGTTTCACGAATTTCTTGATATGCATTTGGTTGTGGTGGTAAGTTTTCTGTAACAAGTTCTCTAAATTCATTTTCATCTTTAATGTTTAAACCATGATTTTCTGCAAACAAAGTTCCTAATCTTTTTGCTACACTTCCATCATCATTCAACTCATCAATAATCATAAAGTGAGCTGGTAATACAATTAGGTCCTCTGAAAGTTCACGATAACGTGAATATAAACTTTCTCTTAAATCAGCTACCCAATCTTCAGCCATTCCCGCTAAATCTGGTCTTCCAATCGAATCGATAAAGAGAATATCTCCTGATAATAGGTATGATGAGTCAACAACAAATGATGTTGAGCCAATTGTATGGCCTGGTGAATATATTGCATGAATATCAATAGCTGTGTTTCCAATTTGGACTGTATTGCCACCTTCTAGTGGACTATAATCGAATGTTACCTCAGTTGCATCCTTTGGTGGTAACCAATATGTTGCACCAGTGTTCTCAGCAATCACTCTACCACCTGAAATATGATCAGCATGAAGGTGTGTGTCAAATACATGAGTAATAGATGCGCCAATCTTGTGTGCAAAGCTTAGATAAGTAGAAGTCATTCTAGTTGAATCAATTATTGCTGCTTCTCCATTTGAAATAATCATATAAGATAAGCAACCTTTTCCAATGCGAACAAATTGATAAATCTCCCCACCATCTCTTAGATCGCCAATTCTCACTGGCTCTAAGTGTTCACTCCAAGCCTTCATACCGCCTGCTAAGTAAGAAACATCTAAACCTTGTTCTGTAAGCATTTCTGCCACCATAATAGAAGAGCCTTCTTTCGCACACACCACTAATACTTCTTTATCAGAAGGAATCTTTTCTAAAATTTCTTCAACACCATCTAGTAATTCAAAATATGGGATGTTTAGATAAACAAAGTTTTCTCCTTCTATTTTCCAATTTTGAAAATCTCCTTCATTACGAACATCGAAAATAAATAATTCTTCTTTGTTAAAAATCTTTTTTGTTACTTGTTTTGAATTCATCGCTTTTACTGTCATATCTGACTACCCCCTACGGTATATTAAAATTCAAAAAAATATATCAAATATAGTCAAGCGTAGAACCTTGTTCGTTCCATTGCGCTCCAGACACTTGCTTTCCGCGGGGAGGAAGTCGAGCCTCCTCGGCTTTGCCTGCGGGGTCTCGACCTTTCCTCTACCTCCCGCAGGAGTCAAGTGTCTTCTGCTCCATTTCACTAATTAATATAAAATTTGTAATCAAAGCTCAATTTTTTGCGAAATCAAGTAATTATCCAACTATTTAACCAGATACATTACCTAGTTAAATTGGATGTTATCCCAGACCACTCATTCATACCTGGTACAACATTGTTAACCTTTTCGAAACCTTTTTCAGTTAATTTTTGAGACGCGAGATCACTTCGGCTACCAGTTCGGCACACTACATAAATTTCATCCTCTTTATCTAATTCACTTACACGCTCATCTAATTCACCTAACGGAATAGAGATTGCGTTTGGAATATGGCTAAATGCATATTCAGCAGATTCTCTTACATCTAACACAACAATGTTTTTTCTTGCTTCCAGCTTTTGCTCTAGTTCTTTATTACTTGTTACATGTGGATGTTTTTTTTCGATCGTTTCATCATTTGAAGCTTTACGCAGATAATGCATTAACACATCTGCTTCTTCTAGTGTACCAAGATATTGATGTCCCGAGCTTTTTGCCCATGCTTGGATATCAGCCTTTGATCCTTTATCCGTGGCTTGAACCTCTAAAACCTGTCCTGCTTCGAGTTCATTCATTGCTTTCTTTGTTCTTACTATTGGCATTGGACATGCTAATCCTTTTGCATCTACCATTAAATCGGTTTTTAATGAGTTCATATATAAACTTCCTCCTCGTACCCACCAGGGTATGTTTTCCGATAAAAAAATTAGTTTGTTTCGCCTTCCCAATCAAGCATTCCACCGGTCATATTAATCACATTAAAACCTTGGTTTTCTAAGAACTGATAGGCACGACCACTTCTTCCACCTGAGCGACAAACCAATATATACTCTTTTGACTTATCAAGCTCATTCATACGAAATTCTAATAAGCCTAGTGGAATATGAAATGCGCACGGGATTTTCCCTGCTTGTACTTCTTCTACTTCTCTCACATCAACAATGTTTACACTCCTACCTTGAGTTAGCATGTTTTCTACTTCTTTTGCAGTAAATTGTTTCATATTAATAGCCTCCTTTTATCTCCAAGCGCTCAAACCGCCTTTTACATTTGTTACATTAGTGAATCCTAATTTTTTCAACGTTTTACTAGCCTTTTGACTTCTCATACTACTTTGACAAATCACAATAACTTCTTTGTCTTTTGATAATTCCTTCTCAGCTTTCTGACTCAGTTCATGAAGTGGAATATTTTTAAATTCTTTAATACGATTCCCTTTAAACTCACCAGGAGTTCTAACATCAACAAACTGCTTATTTTTATCTTTTAATTCATTCTTAAGTTCCGTTGTTGAGATATGTTTTACTCCTTTAGCAGGAATGATCCTGTTCAGGATAAAAAATACGAAAAGAGCAATGACGATATAGTTAATGTATTCCAATGTATTTCCTCCCTACATACTTAGGGGAGTATCCCCCTACTAACTTTAAATGAATAAATTCACGTTTCCATCCTCTGCATCTGCAAGATATGCTGCAACACCTGCATAATCAATTTTATCTAATAGTTCTTCTTCTTTAAGGCCTAATAAATCCATTGTCATCGTACAAGCTACTAGTTTCACATCTTGTTCTTGTGCCATCTCAATTAAATTTGAAAGAGGCAGTGCATTATGCTTTTTCATGACATCTTTGATCATTATAGGACCAAAACCAGCAAAGTTCATTTTGGATAATCCCATTTTTTCTGCGCCTCTTGGCATTATTTTGCCAAACATCTTTTCCATAAAACCTTTCTTCACTTGAATAGCTTCATCTTTACGAAGAGCATTTAATCCCCAAAATGTGTGAAAAATTGTTACTTCATGATCATAAGCAGCTGCACCATTTGCTATAATGTAAGCCGCCATTGCTTTATCATAATCACCACTGAATAGTACAATTGTTGTTTTTTTCATTTCTGTCACAGTAGTTCCTCCTCATTTACCCCCAAGGGTATAAATATCTTTAAAATTTTTTATCCTTTTCTAATCCAGAACTTTAGAATTTGACCTTCTTCCTCATGCTTTAAAAATTCATGGCCACCAGAGTTTGCCCAAGCAGTTAAATCATTTTTTGCACCTTTGTCTGTTGCATGAATTTCTAATACTTGACCAGAATCTAATTCATTCATTGCCTTCTTTGTTTTTACAATTGGCATTGGACATGCTAATCCTTTTGCATCTAACACTTTATCTATATTCATTGTGAAATCCTCCTAATTTTAATTACCTTTACCCCTACGGGTATATACTAGTATAAATAAAAAAGAGTGTCAACCTATTACTCACCGACTTTTAACTAGTAGATTAACCGCTTCTTTCACTAATTCCTCTGTACTGTGTTCTCCAGTTTCTTCAGCATGACGAACACATTCTACCAAGTTTGAACTGACAACTACGCCTATAGTTCGATCAATTGCCGTTCTTGCTGCAGACAACTGCATAATAACTTCCTTACAATCTTTTCCTTCTTCCATCATACGTAAAATACCTCTAAGTTGTCCCCCAATTCGCTTTACTCTATTTTTCATTTGATCGTTAAATTCCATCTAAATACCTCCTTTACTTATAACTATTGTTTATCTTTTAGCAGGTATATCTTTTAGAAAAATGATTATTTATATAAATTTCAGTATTAATAAAAGAAAACTATCTGGTTAGCCACTGTGCAGTAAGAATAACTTACAGGATCAATAATATACCTATATGGGTATATTGTCAACCTGTATCATTTCATTTTTAAACAGATGTATTTCTACAATCCACTTATAAGGTAGATACATTATAAGTAACAGTACAATATTTTGGTTGATTTGCTGACCTTGTCTTTATAGGAAACCCCCTTTCTCCTCCATATGAAGGGAAAGGGGGTGGATGGCTAAAAAATTATTAAAAAATATTACAGATCCATTTACTCATGCACTTTATCCCAATAGTACTGACTTATAGCGTTTCCTAAAATATCGGCACTACGATAAAGTTCTTCCAGATTATTTTCTACTCCACCTATTTCAACAATAACACTATTTGGTAGTAAATCTTGATTATAGACACCATTACCTTGGGACTTATCTTTAATGATGACTCCTCTAGAAAGACCAGGATATTTCTTCTCAATAACTTCATGAATACCATTCGTAAAATCTAAATTTTTCTTATAATTTTCATGTCCACTCCCAATTACAAACGAAACTTTGGCAAGTGATTCTCCACCAATGTCAATTGTTGAATGTTCTCTTGGCAATGAATCACGATGAATATCGAATGCCATTTCTAAATCTCTATTTTCGCGCAATTCATTTACAACAACCTCCCTGGACATTTGATAAGAACGACCAAATGTTAAGTTGCGGTTATTTAACATATTTACTATATCTACTTGACTAACATCATTCCAAATACCATTGCTTCTCAAGGAATCTCCTAATCTGTTTCCAACCAGTGATATATTTACTTTGGAATGGTAAGCACTCTCTGGGGCAGTTCCTTTTTTAAAGTAAGGTAAAAAAGATTCTCTAGTATGAGAAAAATAGATAAAGACTATTCTTCTTCCAAATGTACTGTGAAACTCTTTCTGTTTGATTTCTGGCCTTTTTATTTCCATTTCGTTCAATGAATCAATCTTTTCTTGAATCAGCTCTGCGTCCTGTTTAAGTGAATCAGCATTCGGTACTAGTTCAGTTGATACCTCTGAAGAACTATTACTCATAAATTTTGAGCTATTTAAAGAGTTGGAATTCACCTTTGTACTTAACTCCCCACTTTTACTTCCTTTTTTTATTCGGGGTTCCTCCTTTTCGTAAAGGAAGAAAATTACTGTTAACAACCCTAAAAACAGTGTTACTACGGTAAATAATAATAACTTTAATGTTTTGGTACTTAGTTCATTCATATTTTTCCCTCTATCAAAGTAATATATTACTTTATATATCGGTTAGATTTGAAGATTACTTTATCTTTGTTCTTCTTGTTAACAAATAATAAATCGAGATTATCTATTGGCCGTGTATAAAAGAATACAATAAGAAAAGTCACTGGTACTTTTCACTCTATAAATACTTCCGCGACACACTCTTCCCATCATAAGAAAACAATACAGCTTTTCCTTCTAAAACACTTTCCATATGCACTGGTCTACCCCAAAGCTGGTACACATATGGAAGAACTTTCTCTAGATATTTTAAATCAAGCTCAATATCCTCAAACCAATGCTTTAGGTAAAGTTCGTTGTTTTTCAAGTAATCTCCATCGTTAACTGTAATATAAGGGAATCCGCCGTTCACCCGCATACTAACTAGTTGATCACGGACTCCCTCCCACTCTTTATCAACAATTTTATAATCGCGTCCTTGCTTTTGGAAAAGATACATATCTTCTCTTAACACGAGATCCTTTGTTAAGTAATTGTGGATAAATGAGATATCTGATTCTACTTCACGAACCTCAAACATTTTTTCTCGGCCTGAACCTGGCTTTGCACCAAACATTTTCATTTCTTCTGTTGGGTTATTATAGCGTTCTTCTATATCTTCAAAGGTTTTTAAACCAAGATAATATGGATTAATACTCGTTTTTGATGGCTGTACAACACCAGCATTTAGCTTAGCGAACTCAACTGCTTCATCTGAAGTAAGATCCATCTCTCGGATAATACGCTGATGCCAATACGAAGCCCAGCCTTCGTATCGCAATGGTGTTTTTGTAATGTTAGTGATCTTTCATAAAATGTGCAGATTCTAAGGAGTTTGTTAAAACTACGTTACTTTCTGCATTGGACGGGTACTATTAATAATGTAAAAAAATTAGGAGGTATTCGATATGTTAAACCAACAATATAAAGAATGTATCCAAGCATGCTTAGAATGTATGGAAGCTTGTAATGTTTGTTATAGCGCATGCCTTAAAGAAGAAAATATAGCGATGATGTCAAACTGCATTCGTCTTGACATAGAATGTGCTGATATTTGTAGTTTTGCAGCAAAAGCAATGCAAACCAATAGCCCATTTGCTGAGCAAATTTGTAAACTGTGTGCTGAAATATGTGAGGCGTGTGGAAAAGAGTGTAAACAACATGAGCATGAACATTGTAAAAAATGTGCTGAATCTTGTTTTAGATGTGCAGAAGCATGTCGCCAAATGGCTTAATAACAAGAATATGAATAACAACTGTTTATCTTCTTGAGCAGAGCATTGCTTGCTTTGCTCTTTAATCTATATTCTGATTAATAAGAATGTACGAATACTTGGTTACTAATTGGGAAAAACACTATGTAAATAGTCAAGAAAGGAGTCGTGATTATGAAACAATACTTGAAATTTGCTGGGATGATCTTCACCTCAACTATTGTCATGTTTGTATTTAAATATTTAAGCACTTACAGTCTAGATCATGTTTTTTTTAGCGAATCAAGGCTTTATATGGCTCTGTTAATGGGTGCTACGATGACTATTATTATGTTAGGGTTTATGTACCGTATGCTAAAAAACAGAAAAGTAAATATCGGGATTGCAATTGTTAGTGTTCTTGTTTTCTCGATTTCACTTTTCCTATTACGAAGTCAAACATACGTGGATGATACCGACTACATGGAAGCCATGATTCCCCATCATTCTATTGCGATATTAACTAGTGAACGTGCAAAAATTTCCGACCCAAGAGTTCGTAAACTAGCAGATAAAATTATAAAAGCTCAACGTAAAGAGATTGATGAAATGAAGAAATTAATTGAGGATCTAGAGGATGAAGAATAAAACTATCTTACTAAAAAACCTCCAATTGGAGGTTTTTTTATATTTAAAGAAGGCTTCGACATTCTGCAATACATTCTTCTAAGTCTTTTACAGCATGCTGCATTCTTTGTTTTGATTGCTCATGCGCTTTGCTGATTGCATTATTTAACTTGAAGATCTGCTTTGTTCATATAAAAACTCTCCTTTATAATCTTATTTTTACAGGAGTATTATCCACAATTATTATTAATTTATCCTTCAGTTTCGTAATCGCCTATACTTAAAACAATTCTCTTATCTTCTATGTTTAGAATTACATTAAACTTCAGGGCAGATGTTATTTTACAAATTCTTCTTATCTCAACAGGAATATGGAGTGTCCCCCTATTGCTGAGTATGCATTGATTTTCTTTTTCACATGCTTCTTTTGCTAAGATAATTGCTTTATTATCTACAAAAATATAGATGTTATCGCCTGGTTCGAGGTTTAGCTCTTTTCTGATACAATTTGGAAGATAAACTTGTCCTGATTTAGTTAGTGTTAATTGCATTTAAACCACCTCTAAAACAAAGGTTTTTTTCATGATAATAAAAAATTGTGGAGAAAGTTTGCATTTTAATGTATTTCATTAGTTACACATCAAATCTGCATATTTTCTGAACAATTTCCCTTTACAATACTCTTATAACGATGAAAAGGTGTAGTTTATGAAAATTTCAATCAAACTTGGACTCTGGTTTTTTATTTGTATTTTTATTATTGAAGCATCTTCTATGTTCTTCTTACATCGCAATGTTGTGCATTCTCTTGTTAATGAAGAATTGGAGTCATTAAAATCACGAGGAAATAGTCATAGTGATGTTTTGGAAATTTCATACGATGAAACGACATTACATCATATTCAAGTTATGGAGACAGAAACTGAAACAGAAGTTGTCATAACTGATGATATTGGGAAAATTAAGATATCATCTAAGCAAATAGATGATGGG
Source organism: Metabacillus sp. YM-086 (assembly GCF_048059995.1). Classification (NCBI taxonomy): domain Bacteria; kingdom Bacillati; phylum Bacillota; class Bacilli; order Caryophanales; family Bacillaceae; genus Metabacillus; species Metabacillus sp. YM-086. The sequence goes on from NZ_JBLUOI010000028.1 coordinate 14,783, forward strand.
ATGGACAAGATATTAACAAGAAAGATTATTGATCTAGAAGCACTAAATGAAGGTCTAATCCTACAATCGGATTGGCAAAACACACAATATATTTCTACGGTTTCCTCTTTTCAAACACCAAACGGAGATATTGGTTATGTTTATATGTTCAAAAGTACAGACCAAATTCAACATTTCATTTCACGATTAAATGAACATTTTATCTTGGCTTCGTTGCTCATTTTGTTTTTCCTGTTGATTACTATATTCTTTTTATCTAGAGCTCTTACAAAGCCATTGATATCAATGAAGGAAGCAACAAGAAAAATAAGCAATGGTGATTTTTCAGTTTCTTTACCAAAGGCTTCAAAAGATGAAATTGGTGAGTTATCAACTTCTATTCAAACACTCGCAAACGACTTAAACTATCTAAAAAAGGAGAGAACCGAGTTTTTAGCGAGTATTTCTCATGAACTACGTACTCCCCTTACCTACATTAAGGGCTATACAGATATTGCAAGAAGAGAAAATATATCAGACAAGGAACGGCTAAATTACTTAAACATCATTTATGAAGAATCCAACCATGTTGGTGACCTGCTAAAAGAACTATTTGATTTAGCAAAAATGGATCAAAATACTTTTTCTATCACAAAAGAAAAGATATATATTTGCTCCTTTATGAATTCCATTTTCCAAAAAATGAAACCAGCTTTCGATAGTAAAGGAGTTAGACTTGAATTGGTTTGTGAAATCAATTCTGTTGTAGATATTGATCCTATTAGGTTTGAACAGGTCTTATTAAATTTATTGGATAATGCTTTAAAATACTCTGATACCCATACTTTGACTACAATTGAAATAACAAATGAAAAAAATTTCGTAAACATTTTTGTTAAAGACCAAGGCATAGGGATTCCTGATGAAGATTTACCATATATCTTTGATCGTTTATATAGAGTAGATAAATCACGTTCCAGGCTAACAGGGGGTTACGGATTAGGATTATCCATTGTAAAGGAAATAGTGGGTGCTCACGGAGGAAACATTACGGTTGAAAGCCAATTAAATAAAGGTACATGCTTTAAGATTACACTGAAAGGACTTTATAATGACAACAGTTTTGTTAATAGATGATGAGCAAAGAATGCTCAATTTATTATCCTTATATTTAGAACCTTATGGATATATATGTTTTAAGAAGAATTCTGGCCCTCAAGGCATAGAAACTTTACGAAACCAAAAAGTCGATATTGTGATCCTGGATATCATGATGCCTGAAATGGACGGATGGACAACCTGTGAAAGAATAAGAGAAATATCCGATGTACCAATCATCATGTTAACAGCAAGAAGTGAAAAGGAAGATATCGTTAAAGGATTAAAAAAAGGTGCTGATGATTATCTTGTCAAACCATTTAATGAAGAGGAGTTGTTAGCACGTATAGAAGCGATTATGAGAAGAACTAACATGACCTCTAAGTCTGAAAACATCATCAGATTTGAAGAATTATTAATAAATCAATCTACGTATCAGGTCACATTTCAAGAGAAAGAAATCGTACTTACACCAAAGGAATATGCATTACTTAGTTTGTTTTTAGAAAACCAAAATAAAGTATTTTCTCGGGAACATTTACTCACAACCATATGGGGACTAAAGGCTGAAACAGAAGATCGTACTATTGATTCGCATATACGGAACATGAGAGAAAAGCTACGACAAGCTAACTTCCCAGTAGAACATTATTTAAAAACAGTTTGGGGAGTTGGATATAAATGGGTATCTAGTTACTAATCAATTAATATAGGGGGTACTATTATGACTTGGGTTTTCAAGCAACTGATGTAGGCTTCTATTCAAGTGGACACCCTGAGGATGGGTCCGATTTACAGAATCCCCTTGGTATTATAAAAAGTACTGACGGTGGAAAAACGTTAAATAAACTTGAATTTTATGGTGAAACAGACTTTCATTATTTAGCAGCAGGCTACAACAGTCATATTATTTAAGTGGTGAAAAAGAAAAATCAATACCTCTTCCAAAAGAAGTGAATGGACAAAATCCTGTGATGTACATTTCATCTCATCCAGAAAAAGAAGAAGTGATGACTGTGGTTACTTACGAAAATGATATTTATCAAACAAAAGATAATGGTCAGTCATGGACTACTTTAGTAAGTAAGGGCAAGATACAATCATAGCTATATACTCAAATAAGAACTTGGATTAATCCAAGTTCTTATCCCCCACATGCAATATCAACTTACCATATTATTTTGGTGACAATTCACTTTCCGTCACCCACTTATGGTTTTTCACTTCCTCACCGCCAGTTGTTGGGGTGTAGTCAACCATATATACTGTCATTTCTTCAACTGAGTCAACAACAGCTGTTGCTCCTTTCATCCCTTCCATATGGTCAGCGTTTAACACAACCTCCGTTCCTGGTTCAAATGGTTGATCTCCTGCATTTTCAATTTCTTCATGGATGACCCATTTATGATCTTCAACCATTTCTCCTCCAGTTGTTGGAGTATAAGAAACCACATAAACATTTGTATGATACGCTCCAACAATTGTAGCTTCTGCCCCCTTCATACCTTCCATGTGATCTGTTTCAAGAATAGCTTGACTCCCGACTTTATAAGTTGGGTTTTCTTCTTCTTTTAATCCTTCTGGAATTTCACCAGAACCTGAATGATTCATCTCAGAATGATCCATTTCCATACTTTCTTCGGTATTTGTATTTGTGTTCGAGTCTGTGTTTTCATTTGGTGTCTCTTCTCCATTATTACTACATGCAGCTAAAGAAATTGCTAATAGACTTGCCATAATACCTATTGTGAATTTATGTTTCATCTCAACCTGCTCCTTCTTTGTTTATGATTTATATGTTAATACTGTAAAAATACCAAAAGACTTTGCAGAAAGTGTGCATAATTAGTGTCATATATGTAAATATTTTGAACTTAAAAATTAAAAAGCAGTAAGTAGAAAGAATTGGTCTACATACTGCTTAGTTTATCCTTATTTATCATAAATTAATTTTGTTACCATACCACCTGGTGTTTTTCCATTATTCGTTTGGTGAAATGTTTTTGTTCCGTTTATTGGGAAAGGTCCTGGGTTTATTGATAATAATTCAATGTCAATCCGTTGACCTGAAGCAACATTAATTGTGTCATCGTATATGTTATAACGTGGAAACCCATTGACACTTACGACTTGAAAATCATGACCATGAACATGCATGGAATGTGAGGCACTGGACTTATTTATAAAACGAATTCTAATTTTTTCCCCATACTTCGTACGAAGTCCTTCAGTATCAGGAAATGATTTTCCATTTATTGTGAAAAAGTTTGGGTTTTGATCAAATTTTTTAGGTTTGAAAGTCCCAGGTGTTACTTTCCCTATTTCTCCTTGCGGTATATCCCACTGTTGGAGAACTAAAACGTAGTCACGATATGGAATTTGTTCTCTTGTTAATTGATTATCATTAGGTAAAATGATAAAAGGTCCCATTAATCCTTGAGGAATTTGTGCAGGATCTCCAGCATGATAAAAGAATGTTCCTACTTGCCATGCAGGAAATTGATAAACATAAGACTCCCCTGGTTTGATTAGGGGGGTAGGTTCAATTTCAGGTATACCGTCTTGAGATACAGGTTTAGACAACCCATGTACATGAAGTGAAGTGGGTTTTTCTAATTGGTTTTCTAATTCAATTTGAACAGTCTCTCCTTGTCTAAACACCAGTAAAGGACCAGGAATAGAACCATTGTATCCAAGACCCTCAATTTCAACCCTCTCAACAATACTATGACGTGAAGGTTTTGCAACAAGTTTATAGTAACGTGTATTGCCGCCCGTTTGATACTTTGCTTTTAATCCGTTCGGCATAACCAATCTACTTTCCCAGTTCATGTCTACATCCCCCATAATAATATAAAGTTTTGCTATGAACTAAATATTATGATTGGTTATACCAGAATATGAAAAAGAATAGAACTTCAATTAAAAATAACGAGCTATCAGCTCGTTATTTTTAGTTCTTATTCAACGTCATACCCTTGATCATCGATCGTTTCCTTAATATCACATAAATTTACTTCCGCAGAATTAAACTCTACTTCTACCTCTCCTGAATTCAAGTTTACCTTTACTGATTTTACACCTGCTAACTTACCAACACTTCCCTCAATTGAACTTACACAATGTCCACATGACATTCCTTGAACTTTCAATGTTATCTTTTCCATCTATTATCTCTCCTCACTTTATAATCTCTTTTTATTTTCTTCTAAAAAGTAATCGTTAAACCAAGACATTACCTAAGTGATTCTGTTTGTTTAATACCAGTATGTAATGGCATCAAGTATCCCTACAAGAATCATAACGTCCCTTCTACCTTTTGAATAAAGGAACCAAATTTTCTCCCTTTCTTTAATAAAGCTCCACTTCCCCCTACGTACCATATAAGGAAAATTATAATAATTAGTGGTAAGACAGTAACGATCGCAAACAAAGTAGGCAAAATAAAGCCATAAGAACTCGACAACACAACAGGTATAAGGGATACAAAATATAATACAAACATTGTAGGACAGAAGGCAAGTGAGAAGCTAAATCCTAATAGAAAGGATGCAAATGGTCTTTCTAGATGGTTACCTTCAACTTGTTTAACTATACTAATTGTACCTTTTAATTTAATGACACCTACCATAACCAATCCTACTAATAATTAATAGAGGTCCCATTAGTTTACGTATCCACGGAAAATACATCGTAAGAGTCTGTTCAATTTCCCGACCTAAAATCCAAATTAATATCCCCAAAAAAGAAAAGGCAACAATTTTACCAAAAATAAAACCTAAAATATCTTTCCATACGATCTTTCTTTGTAGAGAACGATTTCCATACAAAGTTACTGCACTTACATTAGCAACAAATTGACATGGAGCGAGTGCCCCTACAATCCCCAATACAAAGGCAAATACAATAGGAAATCCTTCAAGTGCATTTGCCATATTAAAAAATGGTTGGCTTAACCAAGAACTTATTTTACTGATGAAAATATACACACCTCTCCTCCTTTCTTTACTCTGTCAATAGCTTAATACATAATTGTGCAGATTTTATGAAGGAGTTCTCAAGACATATTTCAATTACTCTTTGACCTGAAATCATTAATTAAATATGTGGTCTTTGTAGAAGTAAACAATAGAAAAAATAAACCCCGTTAAAAAAATGGATATCGAAATGATAGAAATTCCAGTAAGGTTTATAGAGATTACACTTGAAGCAAAAGTGAATAATAACCATTTTAGTGATGTCAAAAATAGCTTACCCATTACCATTAACCTCTTTTGCTTCACTTATTTCCCAATAATACTCTGAAAAAACCTCTGTAAATGCATCGACCGATCGATACAATTCATCTAGATCATTATCGACACCACCAATTTCAATAAGCATTGCTTTATTTGAAACATCCTGGTTATAAACACCGTTTCCTTCACTTTTTGTTTTGAGGAATACACCTCTACTTATACCTGGATACTTTGCCTCTAGTCTCTTATGTAGCTCTTTGGCAGTATTAAGATTTTCTAAATATCGATCGTGTTCCTTTCCAACCACAAAGTATAATCTCGCATAATCTTTACCACTAATGTTTTTCGTGGTTAGATTTTTCCTGGCAGAATCACGATGGATATCAATAAAATAGGTCAACTCATTTTCTTTACTTGAAACCGCAGCTTCAACAATATCACTAGACACAGCATATGCTTTAGTGGATCTCATTCCTTTTTCATTCAAAGTTTTGGTCATATTGGTTGTGTCATGAACAACACCAATACCTTTATTTATTAAGTTTTGACTCATTCGTTTTCCTAATCCAATTACATTAGCCCTCTCATCGTTACTGATTGCGTCATTTGGAACTTGTGCATCTTTCAGTAAGGGTAAAAATGATTCCCAACTATGTGTTTGATAAATATAGACTGTTTTCTTCTGTGGAGGTGAAACTTGGGTATTATCCTCAGATGAGTTACTTTCAGTCTGCTTTAATTTCTCCTCAGCTACTTTCCTTTCTTCTAGCAAAACCTCTGTCGGAGGAGAAGACTCGTATGGCAACGTAGTTAAATCTGTTCCTTCTCCTGCAATAATGATTTCCGTATCATATAGTCTTAACCCTGGTAATTCATTCCCTAAGAATGTTCTTGCATCTGTGGGTTTAACACTGGTTGCAAGTTGAATTGCCATTTTAGAAGTATTTGAAAGTGTAAACAATTCTTCTGTCTCCTTAGGATAAAAATAATGATTTTCAGCTCGGAGAAAATGTGCAAAAAGGTCTGTACTGTATAAATTATTAATAGATTTTTGCAAAACAACTGAGTCAATTTTAAAATTCATAAAGATAATAGTCCCGATTAGTAGATACATAATGACCAACGCTACAATAAAAGACGAGAAATATTGCTGATTTGCTGATCTTTTCATTATAGGACAACCCCTTTCTCCTACATAATATGAAGGTGAAAGGGGTTGAATGGCTAAAAAATTATTACAAATGTTACAATGTAGATTTTATTCATGAACTTTATCCCAATAGTATTCACTGATGGCATTTCCTAAAATATCAGCACTCCGATAAAGTTCTTCAAAATTATTTTCTACACCACCTATTTCAACAATAACACTATTAGGTACTAAATCTTGATTATAGACACCATTACCTTGGGACTTATCCTTAATAATGACTCCTCTAGAAAGACCAGGGTATCTCCTCTCAATAACTTCATGAATACCATTTGTGAAATCTAAATTTCTCTTATAATTTTCATGTCCACTTCCAATTACAAACGAAATTTTGGCAAGTGATTCTTCACCAATTTCAATTGTTGAATATTCTCTTGGCAATGAATCGCGATGAATAACGAACGCCATTTCTAAATCTCTATTTTCACGCAATTCATTTACAACACCCCCCCTAGACATTTTATAAGAACGACAAAATGTTAAGTTGCGGTTATTTAACATATTTACTATATCTACTTGACAAACATCATTCCAAATACCATTGCTTCTCAAGGATTCTCCTAATCTGTTTCCGACCAGTGATATATTTATTTTGGAATGGTAAGAACTCTCTGGGGCAGTTCCCTTTTTAAAGTAAGGCAAAAAAGATTCTCTAGTATGAGAAAAATAGATAAAGACTAACCTTCTCCCGAATGTACTGTGAAAGTTTTTCTGTTTGATTTCTGGTCTTATTATTTCTTCTTCGTTAAATGAATCAATTCTTTCCTGAATCAGCTCTGCATCCTTTTTAAGTGAATCATCATTTGGTACAAGTTCAGTTGACACTTCTGACTCAGTATTTCTCTTAACATTTAATCTTGTTGAAGAGTAGGAATCGACCTTGGTGCTCAAATCCCCATCTTACTTACTTTTTTATTAAGGAGTTCCTCTTTTTCATAAAGAAAGTAGATCACTATTAATAACCCTAAAATAGTTTGGTTATTTTTAACTAACATTATAATTTACATAATCTTTACATTTCACCTTATTAACCTATGTTAGAATAATTAGAATTATCGATTCATTTTGGATTATGGAATTATATAAAGGAATGAAAGGATAAATAGAGATGAAGTTTATTGTTAAGGCGTATAAAATATGGAAGGGTATGAGATGGAGGTCATAGATAAAGATATTAACTTTAAAAGTGTAAAAAACGCTGACGATATTATAGAAGAAATCAGACTGAGTTTGCCAGCCACATTTTTTTATAAAATTATCCCAATAGAAGAAAATAAATTGAAAAATTTATTTGGAACTGGGAAAAAATAAAACAAATCCACCAACCAACACAAGTAGACTTAGTGGTAATATACCTCTTAATACCTATTAACGAGAATAACTCCCATATTTAATACTTAATAAAATGGATAAACCCCAGATAGATATCCAAACTTTACCCCTACAAATTCAAATCTGCTAATACGATACCGATTTAGTAATGCCTCTTCAAAAATGGACAAGTTCCAATAGTAGTCCTAGCTGATAATAAATCTAAATCTCTTATGTTTCTTTATTTGCCCTTAAACTTTATAATGTTTATTTCTACAATTATCACTTCATTATTTCGAGATGTAAAAACACCTTAAAGCCCCTCAGAACTTAGCGATAAAGAGTATAACTTTGGAATTATTTACTTAAAATAAAGCTAATTCTAAGGCTCAGGGGTGAGATACATGGCTGAACATTATGAGGTTATCTTAAGATCAATAACCTCCTTTTCTCTTCTACTTATCGGAGCACGTATTTTAGGAAAACAGACTATTTCACAGATGACAATGTTTGATTTTATCGCATCCATCTCAATGGGGGCCATTGCCGCAAACTTAGCGTTTAATACCTCCATTAAGGTTCATCATACTATACTTGCTTATAGCATTTTTGTCGCTGTTATTTTCCTTATTGCTGTCATATCGTTAAAGAATCGAAAAGGAAGAAAGTTTTTCGCGGGAGATCCAACCATCGTTATACAAAATGGAAAGATATTAGAAAAGAATATGAATAAAATGCGCTATACAATAGATTATTTGAACCAACAGTTAAGAGAAAAAGACACGTTTAATATCGAGGAGGTCTTGTTTGCAATTGTCGAGACTAATGGAACGTTAACCGTACTTAAAAAACCACAATTTAGGTATGTTACAAGACAGGACCTATCGGTTACAGCAACACCTGAACAAAGACTTCCGATTGAGCTAATAATGGATGGAGAAATCATAGAAGAAAATTTAAAGCAAAACAATCTAACAATTAATTGGTTACTTTCAGAATTAACCAAAAGAAGTTTAACTAAGAAAGACGTGGTTTATGCAGTATTGGCTGCTAATGGTAATATATATATTGATATTTTTAAAGACCATATATATTCTCCAATTGATCAGGAATAAATATCATTCTCAAAGGAAAAGTATAATAGGAGACCTCTTAACTATTATACTTTCCTACAAGAATTTCCTAATCCCTTGCGAGCCCTCTTTTAAATGCATCTAAATGATTTAACGAAGCATTACGGAGCTGTGTGAAGATTGTTTTTACATCATTAGGAATATTATGTGTTATAAATTTCTCATACATAGAAATATTGTCAATTTCTCCTTGAACGCCAGCAGAATAAGCTGCCTTTACACTTTGGGGCGTTGTTACATAAGAATGGGAAATGTCTTCAGGAATCTTCATCTGATAAAGGTCAAAAAGTGGTAATAGTGCACTTATATGTCTCAATTCCGCTTCTTTAATTCGTGCAAAAGTACGTATATAACCGAATGTTTCCAATATATTATCATACCTTGCCTGTGCTAAATATTCATCTTGAAGGGCATAAGTTAACATATCGGGTAAGGTCAGTGTAGGAGCACTAAGAGCTCCTTTTGCTCCAAAGTTTTCAACTTGTCGAGTGCTCTTTTTTACATTTTGTCTTTTCAATAAAAAAGATAAGAACCAAATAGCGTGATTTTGCTCATCTGCTGCTGCTCGACGAAATCTTTCTTTAATAAAAAGATTATGAGCTTGATCTGAAATATCTAAATAAAAGTCGACCGCTTCTTGCTCATCCTTAAAAGAAAATTCTACGCCCTCTCTATACGTATCAGGACATTCTTCAATGATTTTATAGGTTGGCTGCATACCTGTTAAATTTTTATAAATCCCACTAAACTCCTCAAGGTGTCGTCTCTCATCTTTTTGTATCTCAAGTATTCTTTCTCTCTCATCCTGTCCAGGTGCAAGCTTAGCTAATTTTCCATAACAAAAAATTGCACTATATTCTGCATTTATAGCTTTTTGAATATCCTTTAAGATTTTAGTGTCACTTATATTACGATAATACCTAGCATTGTATGGATCATATAGATAAGTATTGTTAAATGAATACATGATTTGTCCTCCTTTCTGGGTTAAATTTCAACATATTATATGTATAACTAATAGGCTCACGTGCAAGTACATAAGTTTGTTAAATAAAGAAGAAGCTACTTAGCAATTAGTAGCTTCTTCTTTCTATTTTATAAATACTTCCTCGACACACTCTTCCCATCATAAGAAAACAATACAGCTTTTCCTTCTAAAACACTTTCCATATGCACTGGTCTACCCCAAAGCTGGTATACATATGGAAGAACTTTCTCTAGATATTTTAAATCAAGCTCAATATCCTCAAACCAATGCTTTAGGTAAAGTTCGTTGTTTTTTAAGTAATCTCCATCGTTAACTGTAATATAAGGGAATCCGCCGTTCACCCGCATACTAACTAGTTGATCACGGACTCCTTCCCACTCTTTATCAACAATTTTATAATCGCGTCCTTGCTTTTGGAAAAGATACATATCTTCTCTTAACACGAGATCCTTTGTTAAGTAATTGCGGATAAAGGAGATATCTGATTCTACTTCACGAACCTCAAACATTTTTTCTCGACCTGAGCCTGGCTTTGCACCAAACATTTTCATTTCTTCTGTTGGATTATTATAGCGTTCTTCTATATCTTCAAAGATTTTTAAACCAAGATAATATGGATTAATACTCGTTTTTGATGGCTGTACAACACCAGCATTTAGCTTAGCGAACTCAACTGCTTCATCTGAAGTAAGATCCATCTCTCGGATAATACGCTGATGCCAATACGAAGCCCAGCCTTCGTTCATGATTTTCGTTTCTAATTGAGGCCAAAAATAAAGCATTTCTTCACGCATCATTGTTAAAATATCACGCTGCCAATCTTCTAACTCCCGGCTATATTCTTCAATGAATAAAAGAATGTCTTTTTCGGGAGATGGCGGAAGCTTCTTTCTTTTCTTTTTAGAGACAATCTTTTTCTCTTGCTTTTTATCAAGATTCCATAGGTCATCATAAGGTGTTGCTGCTTTATCCTCTTCCGTCTCATCAAATTCAATATCATCAATTGTCCACGAGAGTTTCGGCCGAACAAGTGAAGGATCAATATGCTCCTGGATGGAAAGAACGGCATCTAAAAATGTCTCAACCTCATGTCTACCGTATAAAATTTCGTATTGTTTAATTCGTTCTGCAGTGGCTGACATACTCTCAACCATTTCCCTTTTTGTATTGCTAAATCGAGAATTATTTTTAAAGAAGTCACAATGAGCTAAAACGTGGGCAACAATTAACTTGTTCTGAATAAGGGAGTTCGTATCTAATAGGAAGGCATAGCATGGGTCTGAGTTTATGACAAGCTCATAGATTTTACTTAATCCTAAATCATATTGAAGCTTCATTTTATGAAATTGCTTACCAAAGCTCCAGTGTGAAAATCTCGTTGGCATACCGTAAGCACCAAATGTATAAATAATATCAGCAGGACAAATTTCATATCTCATTGGATAAAAATCAAGTCCAAAGCCTTTAGCAATCTCGGTAATTTCTGAAATTGCATATTCCAGGGCCTTTTGATCAGTTTCTTTCATAGTCTCCCCCCTAAGCTTTTGTTATCTTAAATGTATGTACTTAAGAGGGAAAACATGAAAGGGTTTGTTTTATTTCATATTTTTAAGCATTCTGATAATCCTTTAAACTAACAGAAGGACCAAAGAATTCATAATGGATATTTTCTGTTTTTACACCAAGATCTTCAAGATATCCAATCACATTTTTCATGAAGGCTACCGGCCCACAGATATAAAAAGCTCCATTTTTATCGATAAGTTTATTCAGCAGTTCTGCATTAAGGTAGCCTTCTGCTATAAAGTTTTGATTCTTACGGTCTAGCTCATTCGTTGTTTCGTAAATAATACATTCCTTCGCATTGGCTAGAGATTGAATACTTTTTTGTGTTTCTTCAGCAAATGCATGCACTTCCCCATTTTTTGCTGCATGTATAAATGTTATTTCTCTTTCATCCTGAGAATCAGCTAGATAGTTTAGCATACTCATCATTGGAGTAATCCCGACGCCACCACTAATGAAATGAACATGCTGATGCTTTTGATTTTCCAGCACAAAATCACCTGCTGGGGCTGTTAATTCAATTTCATCATTCACATTTACGAAATCATGCAGATAATTGGATACCATGCCATCTTCTTTAACATGATCTCTTTCTCTTTTAACAGAAATTCTAAATGTATTTTTACCAGGTGCATCGGATAAGCTGTATTGTCTGTTAAATAGATATTTCTCACCTGGGATAGAAAGGCGGACTGTCACATATTGCCCTGGAATAAAATTCGGAACCTTTGAACCATCAACTGGCTCTAAGTAAAAAGAGGTAATAAGTGAGCTTTCCTTCACTTTATTTACAACACGGAATGGTTTGAATTCATCCCATGCTTCTTCTTTTGCTTGATCATACATTTCCTGCTCTACATCAATAAATACTTGAGCTATCACTTGATAAGCTTCTCCCCATGCCTCAATTATATCTGGGGTAGCAGCATCTCCTAACACCTCTTTGATTGCCTTTAATAAATATTCTCCTACGATTGGATAATGTTCCTTCTTTACATTTAAGCTTCTATGTTTATGAGCAATTTGCTTTACAGCTGGTAAAAGTACTTCTAATTGATCGATATATGTAGCTGCTGCGTATACTGTATTTGCTAGAGCGGCTTGCTGTCTTCCTTGCTTTTGATTTGCATGGTTAAAAATATTTAATAGCTCAGGATAATCTTTAAATAAACTCTTATAAAAATGTGTAGTAATTTCTGTTCCTCGTTCAGCTAGAACAGGTGCTGTTGATTTAACGATTTCTATCGTTTTATTGGATAACATTTTATCCACCCCTAAAGTAGTATTTTAAATACATCTTTATCATAGTTCACCCTTAACTCTTAAAGCAATATCTAAAATACATCTTTTAAAAAGCTGTCACATTTTCGAACATATTTCGTGCACAGAAATAAAGTTGTGATAATATAGCAATATAATCAAGTTACACTCAGTTCTACATTAAAAAGATGTGAGGTTATATACATGCGCTTAACTCTTTACACAGATTACTCATTAAGAGTCCTAGTATATTTAGCAACAAAACCGAAGGAAGAACTCTCTAACATAAAAGAAATTGCAGAGATTTATAATATTTCTAAAAACCATTTAATGAAGGTAACATATGAGCTCGGAAAAATGAATGTGATTGAAACGATTCGCGGCAGAAATGGTGGAATTCGGTTAGCAAAGGCTCCTGAGGAAATAAACATAGGTGAAATTGTCCGCAAAACGGAGGAAGATTTTCATCTTGTTGAATGCTTTGATAAAGAAAATAATCAATGTGTTATTTCACCAGCCTGCGGACTTAAACATGTTTTAAATAAAGCACTTCAAGCATACTTGGAAGTATTGGATCAATATACTTTGGCAGATGTTGCCAAAAATCAGTCAGCTCTGTTACATTACTTTTCATTAAATAAATAAGAAGAAGGTGACAATTAAAGTCCACCTTCTCTAAGTTCTTCTATATTAACAGTAATAAGCTTTCCAGTTGTTGGATTGAACACAACATCAGCCTTTACAATAAATGATCTATTTTGTTGAGTACATTTAATATGAAATGTATCCCTTGTTTCTTTTTCGTTAACTTCCTTCCGGCCTACATACTTATAATCCGTTAGTTCAGCATCAGGGTATTTTTCTTTGACCGAGGAAACCGCAATTCGACTCCATTTTTTATAGTCAGTCTCATCTGGATTTGGTTCACCATATGCTTTCATTCCTGCTGATAGTACAATGAATAGCGCTACAAATGTAATTAAAAGTTTAGATAGAGAATTTTTTTTCATTTTTTCCTCCACAGAACATTTTTTATTAATGTCCCCTTTTTCACCTTTCATATTCACAGGTTATTCTTTTTCCAACAGTTCTTCTTTGGCAAATTTACATATGATGAATCCTACTTCTTTGTTCCGTTTCCATTCCTCAGGCAACACTGATAATGGAGGATTTGTTTCTTCAACTGGGTAACTAAGTTCAATCGTTAGTGCAGGTCTTTGGTATGATTGAATAAACCAATCTGTATATCCACCACCAATTGCATTATAAGGTGGATAAGAAACTTTATAGCCTGTTTTTTCGGCAATTATATCGACTAATTGATAATCTCTTTGAAGATGGCTTAACTCATTATAATAGTACCAATAAAGTTCACGTCCAGAAGTATGGTAAGCAGCCGATGTAAGCGGCTGAATTTTTTCGGTAAAATCCACTAGTGCCCTAGTCTCTTTTGCTTCTAAAGGTTTTTCTCCTTTGTAATGAGAATATGATGCATAAGCTGTATCACCTTTAATCTTCTCCCATCCAGCAGGATATTGTCTATTTAAGTCTACTCCAAGGGCATTGGCTTTCCACCTTAAAAAGTTATTTTCCCCCTCATTCATATCTACGTATATTTCCTGAAGAAGAAATGGAAAGTGATCAATTCCCTGCTGCTGTATGGTCACTCCATCTGGGTTAACCATCGGGACAAACCATATTGATACATCATCCAATATATTCAGATTATGCCCAAATAATGTTTGCTTATGTTGATAAGCACTTGCATATTCCTTAATCATTTTCATGATGATATGTGTTGACAACCACTCACGACCGTGGTGACTTCCTGTTATTAAGATTGACCTCTTTCCTTTACCTACTTTTATGGCAAGGAGGTCTCGTCCAAACTCCGATTGTCCAAATTCTTTCACTTCTAACTCATATCGTTTAGAAAGCTCTAACATGTTCGTTTTCATTGTTTTATATGTATACATTTCAGGCTCTTCGGCTTTTACATCCTGTACGATAAGGAAAACAACCAAAAAGATGATTACTTTCTTCGTCATTTTCACCCCCTTTTTCGCCTTAGGTTTCCACATTGATTTCATTTTATAAGGGTAATCACTTCCATAGGCTCTATGACAACAACACCAAGTTTTTCTCAGTAAAAAAAAGTACTTTTCACATACAATAATCTTATCTCCTTAAGAAGGAGGGATTATAAAAAATGAACAGTGTAGATTATGACAAAGCATTGTATTACACACAT
The DNA here is from genome assembly GCF_048059995.1 of Metabacillus sp. YM-086. Taxonomy (NCBI): domain Bacteria; kingdom Bacillati; phylum Bacillota; class Bacilli; order Caryophanales; family Bacillaceae; genus Metabacillus; species Metabacillus sp. YM-086. The sequence continues at coordinate 29,817 of NZ_JBLUOI010000028.1, forward strand.
CGTTCACAATGGGATAACTTGCTTATTCTTATGGTCCGTACAAAAGATGATTTTTTATCAAAAAAAATTGAGCATTTTCTACATGCCTATAATTTTGAACATGATTATACAGAAGTTGAAAAACAGCTTTATTCATTGTTAAGATATATTGATCACGCTGTAGAGGAAGAACCTGAATTAGAATTTTTACAATAAAAAAAGACTGACTAGGATCGTATTGGCTATACAATCCTTAGTCAGTCTTTTCTATTACCTATTTTTTATGAAATGCCTTTGTGTATAACGTTAATTCTTCAATTAATGAATGAACAAGTGCAGCTGATTCATTAACCAATCCTTTTTGATCATAGTCAAAACAATCAGGGTCAAGGACCACTTGTTTTGGAATAACATGAGCATAGACACCTCTCATCACTGTTCTCATGTTATTTAGAGCGTTGATTCCACCTTTTCCCCCACCGGCAACTGATATGATCGCAACAGGCTTATGTGCAAACTGTTCACTGCTTAAAAAATCCAGAGCATTTTTCAAAGCCCCGCTCATTCCATTATGATACTCTGGTGATAATAGTACAACAGCATCTGCGTCAGTAACAGATTTCTTTAATTCCTGAATCACTTGAAGGTGAGCCCGAGTTTCATCTCCATTGAATAGAGGCAGTTCTCGTTCACTTAAGTCAAAATGATTGGCATTGTATGTTCTCTCTATAAAGGCTGCAGCCATTTTCGTTCTTCCAGTTTTTCTAGGCCCGCCATTTAAAACTAAGATATTCATGTAAATCTACTCCTTTAAGTATCCATTTTTCACAGCATAAATCGCTGCTTGAGTCCGATCAGAAAGCTGTAACTTTGAGAGAATATTTGATATATGCGTTTTAACTGTTTTTTCGGTAATATACAAAGCACTGGCTATTTCTTTATTGCTTTTCCCTTTAGCAAGCTCGTTTAAAACTTCCTTCTCTCTTCTTGTTAATTCATCGAGCTTTGTTTGTTGATTTGAATTTTGCCCGGAGAGATGTGTCATAACATGTGACGTTACCTTTGGGTGCAACTTGCTTTCACCTTTTAATACATCTCGTATTGTTTGAACAAGTTCATCTGGCTCAATGTCTTTTAATTGATAACCAGATGCTCCAGCGCGAATAGCAGGAATAACATGATCTTGATCTGCATAGCTAGTCAGAATAATAATTTTAACTTCATTTTCGGCCTCTCTAATTGCTTTCGTTGCCATGACTCCATCCATAATCGGCATGGATAGGTCCATTAAAACAACATCAGGATTTAACTTTGACACCATGTCCACCGCTTCCTGACCATTTTTCGCCTCACCTATTACCTCTATATCTTGTTGCGTTTTAAGAAAAAAGAGCAATCCTCTTCGAACCACATGATGATCATCTGCAATAACAACTTTTATTTTCGTCATTTTTCTATCCCTCTCATTTTAACGGAATAATTATTTCAATTTTCGTGCCAACGCCTAGTATACTTTGTAATGAAAAATTCCCTTTTAACCGTATGACTCGCTCTCTCATTCCTTTTAGCCCTAATGAGGGAATTGAATGGTTCTCATCGTAATGAAAACCTCTTCCGTTATCCTCAAATACCATCATGACACTAGATTCTGTTTTACTTAATTCAAAGCGGATTTCATTGGTTTCAGCATGCTTTTTACAGTTATTTAAAGCCTCCTGTCCGACTCTCCATAGCTCTTCTTCTATATGATTTGGTAGTGTACAAACACCTTCTATATTACATTCCATTTTTAGCCCAAGTACATTTGCATAATTGAATAATGCAGCTGTTATGCCATTCTCTAATCCCTGAGGTCTAAGTTGCCAGATGAGGCCTTTCATCTCTGTTAAAGCTTCTTGAGAAAGCTCCTGCATATAGGTCAGCATTTCCTTTACATCTTCTTGCTCCGTCATCTCTTTTGTTCCACGTGCTGTTAACATAATTGAAAATAACAGCTGATTTACTGAATCATGTAAATCTTGAGCAAGTCTATTTCTCTCTTTAGTTAATGCATGAGATCTTTCTTTTTCAACAAGCTGTATTCGTTTCATTGCTGTACCAATTTGAAACGCAACTGACTCCAACAATGCCAGCTCTTCATCTGTAAACTTCTTTTTATGAGGAGAGGCTACATTTAGAACACCAAATTTTTCGTTTCCTGCCCGTAAAGGAACGGTTGCATGATGTGTAATTTCCATCGTATCTCCCCATTTTTGTTCTATCGCTTCCTCAATTCGCTTACATGTGATGATATTAACAGCTTTCTTCAGCCGCCCATCCTGATACTGATCAAGACACCAGCAGCCTCCCTGACACATCGGTTTCTTTTGCTCCCATGTCAATCCGGCAGGCAACGCATAATCAGCTGCTAATTCGTATTGGCCTTTTTCATCTATTAAAAAGATCCACCCGGTCGGTAGCTCTGTCACATGGAGTAACTCTCTTAACACGTCGCTCAACATTTCCCCAACATCTGTTGCTTCGTTTAGTTTCTCTGCAATTGTTTTTAATGTATTTAACTCATGGATTCGATTATCTTTTCCCCTCATGTCTCTTCTCCCATATTCCTTTTCTTGAGTCTATTATAGCAATATCTAAGCGATTACGACCTTCTCTATCTGTATGAATTTTTCTACGACCATTGGAGTATTACTAACGTAAAAAAGCGGGCAACATATGTTGACCGCTTCAAGACTACTTACTAAGAGTAGCAATTAAATCATTTACTTTTTCCATAACACCAGCTTCTAGAGCCGCTAATTGCTGTTCACTTTGCTCAAGTGTTTCACACTTAACCCCGAAGTAGAATTTTGCTTTTGGCTCAGTACCAGATGGACGAACACAGAACCAAGAGTTATCCTCAAGAATGTACTTTAATACGTTTGATCCTGGTAAGTTAATTTTTTCTGTTGTACCAGCAGTTACTTTTTGACGTTCACTTGATTTATAATCCTCAATAGTAACAATCTTCTTACCAGCAACTTCAGTTGGAGGATTGGTTCTAAACGATTGAAGGATACTTTGAATCTGCTCTGCTCCTTCTTTTCCTTTTAATGTAAGTGATTGTAAGCCTTCTTTGTAATAGCCATATTCTTTGAAAATTTCTAATAGCCCTTGATACAAAGTTAGACCCTTTTTCTTATAGAAAGCAACAACCTCAACAGATAATAACGCTGCCTGCACTGCATCTTTATCACGTGCAAAATCACCAATTAAATAGCCATAGCTTTCTTCATAGCCAAATTGAAATTCATATTGACCTGTTCGCTCATATTCATTTATTTTTTCTCCAATGAATTTAAAGCCTGTCAAAGTATCAATTGTATCAAGCCCGAAAGAACTCGCAATATCGCGACCAATTTCCGAAGTAACAATTGTTTTCAACACAACCCCGTTACTTGGAAGTATTCCCTTGTCTTTTTTCTGAGAAAGTAAATAATGTAAAAGCAATGCACCCGTTTGATTTCCGGTAAGCACAACATATTGTCCTTCATTATTTTTCACAGCAACCCCAAGGCGATCTGCATCTGGGTCTGTCCCAATTAACACATCAGCATCGATGGATTCACCGTCTCTAATAGCTAAAGTAAAGGCATCATGCTCCTCTGGATTTGGAGATTTAACAGTCGAAAAGTTTGGATCTGGTAATTCCTGCTCCTTAACAACTGTCACATTTTGATATCCTAGTGCCTTCAAACCGCTTCTAACCGGCTTATTAGCCGTTCCATGTAATGGTGTGAACACAACCTTCACATCTACTTCTTTAGAAAGCTCTGGATTGACAGAGATAGTCGTTAATTTTTCTGTATAAGCTTGGTCTATTTCTTCACCAAGCATTTTGATTAGACCTTGTGCTTTTAACTCGTCTTCATCTTTTACATTTATGAGTAATTCATCTTCCACTTTATTTACATATGAAATAACTGTATCTGCTGCAGCCGGTGGTAATTGGCCTCCATCTTCTCCATACACTTTATATCCGTTATATTCTGGAGGATTGTGACTGGCTGTAACAACGATTCCTGAAAAAGCATGTAAATGGCGAACCGCAAATGAAAGCTCAGGAGTTGGACGCAATTCTTCAAATACATATGTTTGAATACCATGAGAAGCTAATGTTTTTGCAGCCTCCATTGCAAATTCTGGTGACTTATGACGAGAGTCGTAAGCAATCGCTACACCTCGTTTTTTTGCCTCCTCACCAAATGTTTCTATGTAAGTTGCTAAACCTTCAGATGCTTTACGCACTGTATATATGTTCATACGGTTTGTACCTGGTCCAATTTCACCACGCATACCGCCTGTACCAAATTCTAAATCTTTATAAAAGCAGTCTTCTAAAGCCTTTTCATTACCTTCCATACTAATTAAAAGATTTTTCAGTTCTGAATCTAAGTCTTGTTTATTATTCCAACGTTGATAGTTTTGTTCCCAGCTCATTTTTACCTCCTAGGAGTTTTTTTCAAAAATTAGTAAAAATCATTTATATTTTAGCATATAAAAATATCTTAGATATAATTGAATTTCTACAAATTCCGAGTATTTCCTTTAAACATTCCTTTAGAGTTATATTAAAACAACTTTCGTTAGAGTCAAAAATTAACTAGCTTAAGGTTTTTTATTTTTTTTATTTTGTTACGATATTTCTGTTGTGACAGATTCTGTCTAATTATATTTTATTAGACACACACAACTCACATGCCAAAAAAGCCAACCCAAGTGAGTTGGCTTTTTTCAATTACTTCTTATAAGTAATCGAATAAATATCTTTTCTTCTATCTTTTAATTGATTAACTGTTCCTGATTGGCGTTGACGTCTTAATATTTCAAGGTCAACATCACCGATAATGACCATTTCAATATTTGGGTTACATTCACCAACAATTCCGTCACGAGCAAATTCAAAGTCAGAAGGTGCAAAGATAGCAGATTGTGCATATTGAATGTCCATGTTTTCAGTTTGCGGAAGATTTCCTACTGTACCTGCAATAACTGTGTAAATTTGATTTTCCACCGCACGTGCTTGGGCACAGTAACGTACTCGCAAGTATCCTTGACGATCTTCTGTACAGAACGGGGTAAAGATGATTTTTGCCCCTTTGTCTGTGGCAATTCTTGCTAACTCAGGGAATTCAATGTCATAGCAGATTTGTATGGCAATTTTCCCACAATCTGTGTTAAAGACTTTAACCTGATCTCCACGACTAATTCCCCACCATTTCCTTTCGTTTGGGGTAATGTGAAGCTTATATTGCTTTTCAATGGTTCCATCACGTCTAAAAAGATAAGCAATATTATAAATTCGCCCTTCTTCTTCAACTACATGTGATCCGCCGATAATGTTTATATTGTACCTGACAGCCAGTTCAGTAAATAATTCAATATACTCTTCTGTAAACTCTGTTAACCGTTGAATCGCTTTACTAGGTGATCGTTCATTTAGGAAAGACATAAGTTGGGTGGTGAATATTTCAGGGAACACAGCAAAATCTGAACCGGCATCTGATGCTACATCTGTGTAATATTCCACTTGCTTAGCAAATTCTTCAAAAGAATCTATCTGCTTCATCATATATTGGACAACACAAATCCGGACAGGGTTTGACGTTTTATAAAAACGTTTTGTATTCGGTTGATAATCAACATTATTCCATTCCATTAAAGTTGCGTATTGGTATGAAGCCAAATCATCTGATAAGTAATTTGGGTTAATCCTCATAAGTGTAAATTCGTTTAATAACTGAAAAGACAAAACAGGGTCGTAAATTTTATGTAAGGAAACTTGCTGAACATATTCTCTTGGTGAAAGTTCATCAGCATATTTATAATAATTAGGAATTCTACCACCAATAATAATACTTTTTAAATTTAATCGTCTTGCAAGATCTTTTCTTGCCTCATATAAGCGGTGACCAATTTTCATACGTCTGTAATCGGGATGTACCATTACTTCAATTCCATACATATTATAGCCGTCAGGATCATGGTTCGTGATATAACCATTGTCAGTTATGTCATCCCATGTATGTCGGTCATCATATTCATCAAAATTCAATAATAAACTTGAGCATGATCCGATGATTTTCCCTTCGAATTCAGCACAGAATTGACCCTCTGGAAAATGGTCAAGGTGACTTTCTAAATGTTCTCTCTTCCAAGGCTCCATCCCAGGAAAGCACTTCGATTGAAGCTTGATGATCGCATCTATGTCACTTTCCTCAATATTTCGGATAATCATCTTCTTTTCGAATTTGGATAAATCTAGCTTTTCGGACATATTGTTACTCCTTTATCTTATTTGCTGAACATACCTAATAGTGACTATTACCCTTTATTTTCTTTCTAAAAACATAATTCATTCCTTTAGCTTATGTTATTTATTTTATACATAATTAGAAGATATAATGACCAAAAAGAGGCCAACAGTGTCGGCCTCTTCATCCTAATTTGTTTTATTCGGTACAGAGATATTCGTTAAAGCATGTCCAGCTGCTTCGTCGGACATTTGATTTGTTGCCAAATCACCTAATGCTACAATCCCAACTAATTGATTGTTTTCAACGATTGGAAGTCGACGAATTTGATGTTGAGCCATCACCTTTGCCGCTTCTTCAGTTGACATGTTTGTGTGACCAGATACAAGGTTTGTTGACATGACTTGAGAAACTAATGTATTGCTATCAAGTCCCTCAGCAGTTGAGCGAAGAGTAATATCACGGTCAGTAATAATTCCTCTTAATTGTCCATTATCAACAACAGGAATAGAACCAACATTATTTTGACTCATTAACTCTGCTGCTTCTTTAATCGTTTGATTAGAAGAAACAGTTGCAACACTTGTTGTCATACACTCTTGAATTGTATTCAAGACTCATCCCTCCCTTTCAAAGTTAGTATGGATTAGATAAAAGGAATTATAATTAGAAGTTTTTATAAAGAATATCCATCTTAAAATAATCAAAAAATAGGACAAAAATACCTCGAATTCAAGGAAAATTCAAAAAATACCCTGTTACTTCCATTTTTTCTATTGAATTCTTTTACAGTCTATTACCTAAACATTTATAATTTAATGGTACATAAATTAGTGAATGAGGGATGATATGTCGAGCTCTACTAAAAAGCAAGTAGAAAATTTATTATCAATAGCATGGATGGCATCGTTTATTGCTACATTAGGAAGTCTTTACTTCTCTGAAATATTAAAATACACTCCATGTGAGCTTTGTTGGTATCAACGAATTTTTATGTATCCTTTAGTTATTATTTTAGGAATTGGTGTTTATAAAAAGGATGCAGGTATTGCTCTTTATACACTTATATTATCTGCAGTTGGAGGATGTATCTCTCTTTATCATTATGGAGTCCAAAAGGTTTCATTTTTAGGAGAAAATTCTGTCTCATGCGGAATTGTTCCTTGTACAGGTGAGTATATAAATTGGCTAGGTTTTATAACCATTCCTTTTTTAGCACTAATTGGGTTTACAATTGTTTTTATTACAAGTTTATTAATTCTAAAGAAAGCAGGTAAATAAGATGAAAAAAATTCTTATTTTTGGTGCAGTTATTTTAATCCTTTTTGGTGGACTAGCATTTGTGACAACATATCAAAACAATCAAAAAGCTGAAGGAAATGTGTACGGAAAGAGTGATCTTGATCCCGCAACAATTGATCAACTCGATGACCCTAATTATCAAAACATTATTCTTCCAGATGAATTGGAAAAGAAATTAGAAAACAAAGAAGATACTGTTGTCTACTTTTTCAGCCCTTTGTGTGAACATTGTAAAGCAACAACCCCTGTGTTAATGCCGGTTGCAGAAGAGGCGGGTGTCGAGATTCATCAATTGAATTTATTAGAATTTGAAGATGCATGGGAACAATACAATATTACGGGAACACCAACTCTTGTTCATTATCAAGATGGTAAAGAAGTAGCACGTTCAGAAGGATCAAATACAGAAGAAGCATTTCGTTCATTATTAAATGAATGGAAAGCTGAGTAATGAAAAAAGCACGGAATCACACATCAAGTGTGATTCCGTGCTTTTTCAATAGACCTACCTAGATCATGTAGTGATTAGCTGGCTTAATGAATTGACTAAATTTCCCTTCCCTACTCTCAGCATGTTTAAATTGAGAAAAGGACAAAGGAAAGAAATAACCATATTCATTTAAGTTCTGGCTATTCCGCTCAAACATTTCTTCATATTCTTTTTCATCTTTACAATCATTAATTAAGTCAAGAACGGCAATCAATGCTTGAAGGCTTGAAATAATTTGAAATGCATCTTTTAATGTCCCATTGTATACCTGATCAGATGCTTGCGGCTGAAGCACTTTTAGTTGTTTTAATTCCAAAATTTCATCATCTGGAAAAAACCTCGGAAATATTTCGGTATACAGTTGTTCAACTAACTCCGCTATGTGGTTTTCTTGTTCGTCCGTTGACGCCACAACAACCTTCACTTATATCACCCTTTTTCTCCTATTAACCTTTTATTAGCTGTAATAAGCATACCATAGTCTATAACAACATTTTAGAGGTAAGTGTTACCGGAACTAGATTGTACATCCATTCATTGTTCTGTATACTTTTCTTTACACAAAACATGCAATAAAGGAAAGGTGACCTTCATGAAACGTGTCGGTGAATGGCTCGAAATAAATATCCCAGCGGACTGGGCAAACAACACTGTATTCTACATATTATCTCAAAAGCTTGGCGCTTCAAAGGCTCTTATTCAAAAGTGGAACAGCACATCAGCAATTATGAAAAACAATCATAAAGCAGACGTGAATCATCAACTTCTCCAAGATGATCAATTATGCCTACATATATTCAAGGAAGAAGATTATGGAGTCATACCAGAGAATCATGCAATACAGGTTCTTTATGAAGATGATCACCTACTGATTGTAAATAAACCAGCTGGGATTGATACACATCCCAATGAGGCAAATCAGAGGGGCACTCTGGCAAATAACGTAGCTTACTATTACCAAACATGTGGACTTAAAATAAGAGTAAGACATATTCATCGTCTTGACAGAGATACCTCTGGTGCCGTTGTTTTTGCAAAGAATGACTTAGCCCATTCTCTATTAGATCAAGAGCTTCAGACCAAAAAGATTAAACGTACATATATCTCAATTGTAAATGGGAGATTGTCTCCACCAAATGGTGTGATCAAAAAGCCTATTGGTAAGGATCGCCATCATCCTACACGAAGAAGAGTTTCACCAAAGGGACAAAGTGCGGTAACACACTATCACACAGAACATTATGACCAAAAGAAAAACTTGTCCGTTGTATCACTACAACTTGAAACAGGAAGAACTCATCAAATCCGCGTTCATTTAAGTTCAATAGGTCATCCAATCATTGGAGATACCCTTTATGGTGGAGACAAAAAACTCTTACAGCGACAGGCTTTGCATGCTGCAAAGATTTCTCTAACTCATCCTATCTCGCACAAATCTATTAAAGTAGAAGCTACGTTTCCACAAGATATCCTCTCTTTATTACCTGAATAAATAGTCCGCCGTATCTATGACAATTAACACACTTGTATAGATACGGTTCTTTTGTACCATTTTTCAGAATTCATCAATTATTTACATAATTTTCACATTCCGTTTACGTAAGACTGATAGTTTGTACATAGACACACAACAATGAACTGACTCCAAAATTATGGGGAGGGAATCTCAGGTGACCGAAAACAAAGAATTTAAAAGTATGAATCGTCGTGATTTTCTAAAGGTTGGAGGAATGAGTACAGTTGCATTGTCTTTAGGAACTACTGGGTTACTATCAGTAGGAAATGCTACACCGAGCCAGGCTAAAGGTAAACCTACATCTGGATTTGGTGGTTATGGAGAATTATTAAAAGATCCAAATGGAATTCTCGATTTACCTAGAGGTTTTCATTACAAAATTATTTCCAGACAAGGCGAGTTAATGACAGACGGAACAGTTATTCCTGGAAAGTTCGATGGAATGGCTGCATTTGAAGGTCCGAACAATACAACAATTCTTGTACGAAATCATGAGTTATCTACAGGTCCAGCATTTGGAAAAAACCCTTATGACCCTAATGCTCAAGGTGGTACATCAGCTTTAGTTGTAGGTCCAAATCGCGAGGTGAAAAAGGAATATGTTACATCTTCAGGAACAATCAGAAACTGTGCCGGAGGAGCAACACCTTGGGGCACTTGGTTAACTTGTGAAGAAAACCGTTCAGAAGGCCACGGATATGTTTTCGAGGTAGACCCACTTCAACCAGAAAACGACTTGTCCAAAACGCCAATCAAGGAAATGGGACGCTTTTCTCACGAAGCTTGTGCAATCGACCCTTCAACAGGATATGTTTACCTAACCGAAGATGCAAGCCCAAGCTACCTCTATCGTTTTATACCTAATGACTTAAGCCAAAAACCAGGATCATTACAAAAAGGCGGTACCCTATATGCAGCAGCAATTGAAGCTGTAACTGATCCATCAGCAAGCACCTTTAAAACAGGGCAAACATTTAAGCTTGTATGGAAGGAAGTAGATCCTCATTGGTGCCGTGAGGAAGCTAAAGAAAAAAAATGTATTGAATTCAGTAGACTTGAGGGTGCGTTCTTCCAAGAGGGTGTTTTCTGGTTTGATGACACATCTGCTGGTGACAAAAAACTTGGACGCGTTTATCGATACGTTCCTCATACGAATACATTAGAGCTTTTCTATGAAGGAAATGATGCGCAGAACATGGAATATCCAGATAATATCTGCTGTACGCCATGGGGTGACCTTTGGTTTGTAGAAGATGGGAATGGACAAGACCGCATTATGGGAATTACTCCAGAAGGAAAAGTTTATCCTTTTGCGGCGAACAGTTTCAATGATGCTGAATTTGCAGGACCAATCTTCTCACCAGATGGAAACACACTTTTTGTTAATATCCAAGACCCTGGTATGACCTTTGCCATTTGGGGACCGTTCCAACGCAGAAACGCTGCACGCGCTAGAGAAATGTCCTATGCTGCTCCTGCAAATCTTGCACCAAAACTCTCAGAAAGAACCGCTGAGGCTGCAAAGGCGCAAGGTATGTCTGTTCTAGAAGCAGCAGCATTTGAGCGTCATGGAGTAAATTTAGATTAATGATAATTGGAGGAAGATAGATGCTACAAAATATTGGAATTCCCGGATTAATCATTATTTTAGTTATTGCACTAATTATTTTCGGACCTTCAAAACTTCCTGAGATTGGACGAGCCTTTGGTTCAACGCTTAAGGAATTTAAAAAAGCCACAAATGATCTAGTTAATGGTGATAACAAAGAAGACGATAAAGCAGAAGAAAACTCAAAGCTACAAGCTATTGAGAGACCTAATAGTAAAACAGGTAGTTAATAAACAGTAGAAGTAGGCAGGTCCCATACCTGCTTACTTCTTTATCATTCGAGAAATACGGGCTTCTGAAAGGGGTTGTAAAAGGTGGATCTTACTGAAATGAACGTTGTTGATCATTTAAGTGAATTAAGAAAAAGGGTAATTATTACGTTAGCTTCATTTCTTCTTTTTCTCATCATCTCTTTCCTATACGTTCAAGATATTCATCATTTCTTAGTAAAAGATCTAAATGATAAACTAGCAATCTTAGGTCCTGGTGATATTCTATGGATCTACATGGCTATTGCAGGAATCAGCGCGATTACATTTACAATTCCTGTTGCTGCATTTCAAATTTGGCTTTTTGTTAAGCCTGGTCTCAGAAAAGAAGAGCAAAAAGTAACGTTAGCTTTTATTCCCGGTATCTTCATTTTGTTTATTTCAGGAATCGCATTTGGGTATTTTCTACTGTTTCCAATTGTCCTATCCTTTCTCCAATCACTTGCAGGTGATCAGTTCGAAACATTTTTCACAGTGGATAAATACTTTAGATTCATGATTAATCTAACCGTACCCTTTGGCTTTTTATTTGAGATGCCTGCTATTATTATGTTTTTAACGAGACTTGGGATTATTAATCCACAGAGGCTTGCAAAATCAAGAAAAATTTCTTATTTCTTCTTAATCGTTATATCGGTACTTATTACACCCCCAGACTTCATATCAGATATTCTGGTTATTGTACCGTTAGTTCTTTTATATGAATTTAGTGTTACATTATCAAAAATAGTTTATCGAAAAAAGCTAATTCATGAATCAGAGCAAGTGGCACAATAAAACACCTACAATATAAAAAACGATTTAGCACAGTCGCATGACATACTAAATCGTTTCTTATTATACTTCTTTCTTTTTTGCATAAATAATATAACGTTGTGGAGCATTTCCTACATAGCTAAATGGATAGCAAGTCGTCACTAAAAGCTCTTCATACTCATTTTGAAGAGTAATAATACTTAAATCGTCGGCTTCAACGATATTCGTTTCGGTAATTTCGTACTCAAAATTTCCATACGGTAATATAACTTCAAATGTATCACCAACTTCTAACTCACCCGCTTTACGAAAAACGGTATCTCTATGTCCAGACAAAACAATTTGTCCATTTTCATTAGGATAATAGCTTCCCTTATAATGGCCAACGCCTTTTTCAAGATCATCAGGGTCTGTTCCTTCTACAATTGGCAAGTCCGCATTTAATCTTGGAATATGTAGGATTCCAATTGCCTCACCTATCGGCGGTTTAAACGTACCATCTTCCTCTTTGTATATTTCTTTATCAGGGGCAGATTCTACAATCGACTTCGCTTCAGCTAACGAATTCGATGTTTGCATTTTAGTATCAAAAATCTCCCATCCTGCATAGCCTACGATTCCTAATCCAATAACAATTAATAAATATGATAGCTTTTTCACGATCACTACCACGCTTTCCTTTAATGTTATATAAATTATAACATAGTTAGGTACTGCTATAATAAGCGACTTAGTAGATTGGATAAGATTAATAAATTATAAAATATCTACAATACTTTTTACTTCCTTAAGCATTTTTTCTCTTGCATCCTTGTCTACATTCGGTACAGAATAAAAAAATTTGTGTGTGATAACATTTAATCCACAATAATCTAGAATGCCAACATCCATAGAAGTTTCCATTGATGCGATAAGCTGATTTGGCTTCATAAAGTCCTCCGTTTGACTTGTTGTTTGAAACACAACACATTTTTTCCCTTTGAGTAAACCTTCAGCACCCTTTAAATGCTCATACCTGAAGGCAAATCCATTTGTGAACACCCGATCGAAGTATCCCTTTAAGATTGCAGGCATACCACACCACCATGTTGGAAAGATAAACACAAGGTTTTCTGCCCACAAAATTTTCTTTTGTTCTTCTATGATTTCTTCCGATATTTTATTTTGGGAAAAATTAGTATGATTATCTTCCTCCAAAACAGGATTAAACTTTAATGCATATAGATCACGAACTCTTACCTCATGACCTTTATTGGTTAAGTGCATTTCCACCTCATAAGAAATGGAAGCATTAAAACTATTCTTACTAGGGTGTGCTAAAATAATAAGTGTTTTCATTGAAGCCTCCATAGCATTTTCTACTAGTATGATATTACCAAGGATATATTAAACAAACGTTTAATTAATTTAGCAAAAACAAAAAAGGACTGTCTAAAGATAGCTTTCACTACCATTTTAAACAGTCCTTTTCATTATTATTTTAATTCAGCTAACACTTCTTCAATTTTGGCAAGCTCAGATTGTAAACCCCCACCACTTAAGTACCATAGTGGGCCATCTAGATAAACAATTTTTCCATTTTTATAAGCATCTGTTTTCTTAATAATATCATTTTCCATATCAGCATCAATATTAGATTCGCCGCCAATTGCCGCTGTACGATCAATGACAAATAATACCTGTGGATTGAATTCTAAAATTGCTTCGAAGCCGAAATTAGAACCGTGTGATGAAGATTCGATATCTTCTGTTACTGGTTTGAAACCATAAATGTTATAAATGTAACCAAAATTAGAGTTTGATGCGAAGCCCGATAATTTACCTTCATTGTACATTGTTACTAATGAAGTTTCATAGGTTCCAGCTAATGCTTTAACTTCTTCTAAAGCTGAATCGAACTTTGCTGTGTATTCTTCAGCTTCAGCTTCTTTACCAAACATTTTTGCTGCTAAATCTACTGAAGATAAGAATGTGTTCCAGTAGTCATCTTGTGAAGTACCCACAAACACAACAGGAGCGATTTCTTTTAGTTCCTCATAGAATGCTGACTGACGACCAGAGATAAAAATTACATCAGGAGCCATTTCAGCGATATCTTCTAGTAAAGGCTCCTTCAAGCTACCAATACTTTTATACTCATCAGAAGCATATTTTTCAAGGTGAGCTGGCAGGCTAGTATCTTTTGCAACCCCTACAATTCCTTCAACACCTAGTGCATCTAGTGTATCTAAGAAACCATAATCGAACACAACAATTTTTTCAGGCATACTTTCAAATTCCACATCTTCAAAACTAGTTGAACTTCCATCTCTACCTTCACTTACAGCAACTGTTGGAGATACAGTCATTGGGTATGCTGGACCTTCTTCTCCTGCTGCTGCTTCTTCTTGACCTTCTGCTTCAGCAGTTTCTGTTGATTCTTTTTTTGTAGGTTCTGTTGAAGCTTCATCGTTAGAACCACAAGCAGCAAGCATTAATACCATAGCTGCTAACAATGCAATTAATAAATTTGTTTTTCTCATGTCTTTTCTCTCCCTTTTATAGTCTTTATCGTTAATGATAATCATTATCAGTGATAACGATTATCATTATGATCTATTAATAGTTTTTAGTCAATAACTTTTTAAGAGTTTATTAGTTTTTTTTTCTAAATTATCAAAAATATGACAATAATTTATGAACAATACCTAAAGAAATCTAATTGATTTCTCTAGGTTAACCTTGTTTATCTAATTTTCTTACGTATGTGAATTAAAATAGACACAAATTCTGCATCCATTCTGCTCCTGCACAGGAATATCCATATCATAAATTTCACGTAAGGCATCAGAATTTATGATTTCATGAGTCGGCCCGTTTTTCATCAGCCTTCCATTTTTCAATGCAACGATACGATCTGAATAAACGGATGCAAAGTTAATGTCATGCAAAACGATAACAACTGTTTTTCCAAGTTCATCAACTAATCTGCGTAAAATTTTCATAATTTGAACTGAATGCTTCATGTCTAAATTATTTAAAGGCTCATCTAATAAGACATAATCAGTGTCCTGGGCAATGACCATTGCAATAAATGCCCTTTGCTTCTGACCGCCTGATAATTCATCTAAAAATTTGTCTTGCATATCTGCTAAATTCATATAATCAATCGCTTGATCAACAAATTTATCATCTTCAGCTGTTAAACGTCCTTTCGAATACGGATAGCGACCAAACGCAACCAACTCACGAACTGTTAATCGAACGTTTAGGTGGTTTGCTTGCCTTAAAATAGATACTCTCTTCGCAAATTCTGAGGACTTCCACTTCTTCACATTGTTTTGGTCGAGTAGTACTTCACCTGTATCTGCTTCTAATAAGCGGCTCACCATAGAAAGAAGTGTTGACTTACCAGCTCCATTCGGCCCTATAAACGATGTAATGGTTCCCGGCTCGATCGTAACTGAAACATCCTCTACAACAGGCTTTTTACCAAATTGTTTTGTTAATCCTTTGATTTCAATCATCCTGCTGCCCTACTTTCCTTAAGTAATAGATAAATAAAGTAAATTCCACCGATAAAGTTAATAATGACACTTAACGTTGTGCGTAATTCAAAGATATGCTCCACAAGGAATTGCCCACCAACAAGTGCAATAATACTAATTAAACTCGCACCTATTATGTGAATAGAGTGTTTATATGTGACCAAATATTGATAGGAAAGATTTGCAACAATTAGTCCAAAAAATGTAATTGGTCCAACAAGCGCTGTTGATGTTGCGATTAAAACAGAAGATAAAATTAAAATTCTCATAACCATACTGTCATAGTTTATACCAAGGTTCATAGCATTTTCCCGGCCAAGTGACATAACATCCAGTTTCCCCATAATAAGGTAGCCATAAAGAAACGCAAAGAATAGAATACCAATTGAGATAAACAACAACTCAGCCTTTACGTTTGTAAAGGTTGCAAACAAACGGCTTTGAAGACTTAAATATTCAACTGGATCAATCAATACTTGTAGAAATGTTACCAAACTTCCAAGAAGTGTACCTATGATCATCCCTATTAATAGTAGAAAATAGATTGGATGCTTATCAGCCCTAAACAAAAAGCGATATAAAAGCATTGCAAACACTACCATTGCAAGAATTGCTGCACCAAAGTTTAAGTATTTATTTAACACCCAAACTGACATGGAACCCGCAAAGAAGTAAATTAATGTTTGTACGACTTGATACATCGAATCAAGTCCCATAACAGAAGGTGTTAAAATCCGATTATGTGTGATTGTCTGGAATACAACAGTTGAATAAGAGATGGCAATACCAGTTACAATCATTGCTGAAACTCGGAGCATACGCTTTGGAAAGGCATAGTCAAAGCCGCCCTTTATATCGTAAAAGCCATAAAACAAGATACATACAATAGCAATAGCTGCTAATAAAATCAGTTTTGTTCTATTTCGCATATGCTCTCCCCCTAAGTAGCATCGTTAAGAAGATCGCACTGCCTATCACTGCCACTGTTACATTAACTGGAATCTCATAAGGGTGAATAATGATCCGCCCTAAAATATCACATATTAATAAGAAAACAACCCCCAATACCGCGGTATGTGGTATTGTTTTGCGTAAATTATCACCTAAATAAAGAGAAACAATATTTGGTACAATTAGTCCCAAAAATGGAATAACCCCAACAGTGAGAACAACTGTTGTTGAAATAATTGCAACAAGAATAAGACCAATATTTAGAATCAGCTTATAACTTAAGCCTAGATTCTTCGCAAAATCTTCTCCCATTCCGGCTACTGTAAATTTATTCGCATAAATATAAGCTAAAATAACGGCTGGAATACTAACATATAAAAGTTCATAGCGACCAGAAATAATCAAAGTAAAGCTCCCCATAAGCCAGGAAGAGAGGTTTTGAAGTAGATCAGCTTCATACCCTAAAAAGGTTGTAATGGAAGATAAAATATTCCCATACATAATTCCAATTAATGGAACAAAAATAACATCTTTAAATTTTATACGATCCAAAATCTGCATAAATACGAATGTTCCAGCCAATGCAAAAGCAAAACTAAAAATAACTTGCTGGGTATATGTTACATTCGTAAAAAATAGCATTGAAATTAAAATACCTAGCCTTGCTGCGTCTAATGTCCCAGCAGTTGTTGGTGATACAAATTTATTTCGGCTTAAAGACTGCATAATTAAGCCGGCAATACTCATCCCTGCCCCCGCTAATATAATCGCAATTAAACGTGGAATTCGGCTTATTAGGAAAATATGTGTTTCGTCTGAATCCCAATTAAGCAAGTCCATTGGTGTAATATCAATTGCTCCGATGAAAAGCGAAATAAAAGACAGGACGATAGCTGCAATTCCTAGCATCCATAATCTCATTTGAAACCCTCATAACCTATTTATTCTTAGTACAACAATTGAACCAATTATTATTCCAAGTTGAATCTATCAAGTATGTAAATAAAAGTATGACAAACCAAGAGCCCTCTCACACTTAATTAACATATGATAATCATTATCATTAAATGATAAAAAAAAGAACGTGTATTTATCTACGATTCACACCTGTTGAGATTGATTATCAACTACAATAATTAATGTATCACAAAAAACAAATTGAGAAAAGATGTATATTTCAAATTATGGAATTTATCTAAATACGTCCACATTTTCGCCACAAATTAAACTCGATAAGTTTTAATTAAAGTATTAGGAGGAGAATCTGACATGCTCTTTTTTATAAAAACTAGTTTAAGAGATTCGAAAATAGGGAAAGTATAAATGATTTCTGTAACCTAATTCGTCTTATAACTTTACGAAACTCACCATTATTTTCTTCTTATTAAAAGATGAAGAACAATGAAGGAAAGAGTATAATAGGAGGTAGATTAAATCAGAAAGGACTGACATACATGACTGATTTAACTAAGAAGTTTGCTCAATTTCTTTTACTTGGTGACACCGTAAGGTCATTTAAAATAATTGAGAAGCTCTTACATGAAGGATTTACCCCCCTCTACATCTATGAAAATGTTATAAAGGAAGCATTATATTATATAGGTTACTTATGGGAAATTGATGAAATCAGTGTTGCTGATGAGCATTTAGCTACAGGAACAGCTGATTATGTTTTAACAAAGCTCGATTTTCACTTAGATCAGAATGATGAGCAAGTGATAGGAAGTCAAAAGCAGGTTATGCTATTCTGTATTGAAGGTGAAGAGCACTATGTTGGAATAAAGATGGCAGCATCAATTTTCAAGCAAAACTCTTGGAATGTAAAATATTTAGGTCCTAATTTACCGTTACAACATGCCATTTACTATGCAAATAAGTCTAAGCCTGATGTGATTTGTTTATCAGTAACAGTTTCACATCATCTAAAAAATCTACCAGAATACATTCAAACACTTGAAATGCTAGATCATAAGCCGACGATTATACTCGGAAGTAGACTAGCAGAAAAGTATGATTTATCAAAGTTCATATCTAATCAAACACTCATAGTTCCTAATCTGGAAAACTTAACGGCATTTATTAATGGCCAACTTATTGGGATTGAAGCTTAACTTTTAAGAAGGTGTGGTGTGCAAATGTACGCACTTGAAAACGTACCTGTACCTGTTTTTGTTTTAAATTCACAGCTTGATGTGATAGATTCATCTTCAATGTCACATCAAATTTTCTCTAAATCTAAAAACTTCCTTGACCTTGTTGATCAAGAAAGCCGAAACAAAGTCCAATATTTCCTATCCACAAAGGAAAAAGATAAATTTGAAGCAAATATGATTACAATTGAAAATTCATTAGAATTATTTGAACTATATATTAAACAAAATCATGAAGGTTTATTATATGTGGTAAGTATTCCTTTAAGAGAAAATCTAAAAAAAGTCAGCCACCAGGTTAATATGCTTCGAGAACAATTAACAGTGACTGACCAAGATCAATTTGAACAGGATCATCGAAAAGAAATTATTTCATTATTTCAGCCGTTTCTAACAGACTCAGATATATATAATTTAATAAGTTCGTCTGATAATATGAAGGACCTTCCAAGGAAGCTTGAGAAAATACAGGATTTACTCAGCCTCCTTCGCCCCGATATCATTGAAAGTGGAAAAAGTGCTCACTTTGAAGTCATTATTGATGAATTAAATGAGCTGCGCTCTTCAATCGATTTCTATTTAACATTGATGCCTCTTTTAGACCGCTTCGACTGAGTTAGATAAAGGTAACGTAATTTCAACTGTTGTGCCTTTATCTAATTCACTTGAAAAGACTATTTTCCCATTATGACTCTCAATAATTTTAAAGCTAACCATTAAACCTAAACCTGTTCCTTTTTCCTTGGTTGTGTAGAAAGGCTGTCCCATTTTCTCAAGCTGTTCCTTTGGAATTCCTTTTCCTTTATCTTCAAAGCGGATAAGTACCTCTCCACTATCCAGTTTACGTGTTTCAATCTTTAAATTTCCTGGGCGGCCTTCCATCGACTCGATTCCATTTTTTACAATATTAATAAAAACCTGCTTTAACTCATTCTCAATTCCTTGGATGGTAAAAATAAATGGGTCATTATATGTTTCGATTGTAACGTCATTAAGAATGGCTTGTGTTTCCCAAATTTTCGAAACATCTTGAATGATTTTATTAATATTAACATCCTGAAAAGCCGCTGCCTTTGGTCGAGATAGTACTAAAAATTCGTTAATGATCTCTTCCAGCCTAATAAACTCAGTCATCATTACTTCAGCGTATTCCTTACGATATGTGTTGGTTTGGATCATTAGCTGTAAGAAGCCTCTTAATGAAGTTAGAGGATTTCTTATTTCATGTGCAATGCCAGCTGCCAGCTGTCCAATTGCTGAGAGCATTTCAGACTTTATCAACATTTGCTCAGAGCTTTTTCTATTGGTTATATCTTCTCCTACCCTTAAAATTTGAACAACATCATGATCTTCATTTTCAACCGGTATTAATGCGAGATTTTCCCAATATTGTTTTCCATCGCGAGCTGTATAGGATATTTCACCAGACCATTTTTCACCAGCACGCACCTTTTTCCAATGAGAATCAAAATCACTATCAATATAATATTCTGCATAGATATCTTTTAACTTACGTCCGATTAAATCCTTAACCTCTAACCCAAGTTGTTCTGCAAATTTACTATTCGCATACTCTATTTTCCCTTGGAAGTCTGTAAACACTGTATTTGCCGGGCTAAGTTCAATAGCCTGCATACTCAATTGAAGCTCTCGATTTACCTTCTTAATTTTAGTGATATCAATAAATGTCATCACAATTCCGTCAACAATATTGTCACTAGTACGGTAAGGCATGATTTTGACACTATACCATTTTCCATCTTTTGCAGGTAGATCTTTTATAATTGATTTCGTTGTCATTAACACATCTTGGATATCTTCTATCAATGTTTCATACTCTAATCGATGTGATATATGAAAAATTGGACGCCCAATATCACGATTAATAACATGAAAGAGCTTCATAACCTCAGGAGTATAAAGTTTAATATTTAATTTCTTATCCAAGAAAATGGTTGCGATATTGGTATTAATCAACAAATTGTCCATATCATTGTTAAGATCCGTAAGTTCAATAATTTTCTTTTCATACTGAGAATTAACTGTAATTAATTCTTCATTAACGGATTGCATTTCTTCATTTGTACTTTGGAGTTCTTCATTCGCAGCAATTAATTCTTCATTTGTTGACTGAAGCTCTTCATTTGATGTTTCTAATTCTTCAATCGTTGTTTGAAGACTTTGCTTTGTATAATAAAGCTCCTGCTCTAAGTCAAAGATTCTTTGATTATAGGCAGAATCCTGATCAAATGTCATAGAATCAGCTTTGATTATAGTTGTAGAGTCAGGCATATGATCTTTTATGAATAATGCAACATATCCCTTTCTTACATTTTCTAAAGGCTTAACAACTAGTTTCACCTGTTTGCTTTCATTTTTATTGATTAAAAGATTCTTATATTTAATCTCTCTTAATTCCTCACGAACCTTTTTTATAGCTGTTCCAATGGCAACAGATAGGTTTGTTGGAACCATATTAAAAATATTATAGTTAACCTTTCCCTTTGGCAGGTTTAAATACTCACCTGCATTACCGGAAGAAAGAATTACCTCATTATGCTCATTGATTACGATGCACGGAGGTAACAGATCGTCCATGAGTGAATAAT
Source organism: Metabacillus sp. YM-086 (assembly GCF_048059995.1). Lineage (NCBI taxonomy): Bacteria > Bacillati > Bacillota > Bacilli > Caryophanales > Bacillaceae > Metabacillus > Metabacillus sp. YM-086. Next base: position 51,268 of record NZ_JBLUOI010000028.1, read on the forward strand.
ACAGTTCATCTGGGTGCTGATACCTGTTTGTGTCACGTAAGTGTTCAGTACCTCTTCTCTCACTATCTCCGGAGATTTCCTTAGGAGCTAGCAATGCTTGGGAAAAATGTTGGTTATCAGAAACCTGGTTACTAAAAACTTTCCACTTGCTATTAACAGAGGAGAAAAGATTTGAGAGTTTACCGATCGTTTCACTTGGCCCTAAAAATAAATAGCCTTTCTCCTTTAGTGCAAAGTGAAACAATGACAATACTCGTTGCTGAAGCTCTGTTTGAAAGTAGATCATGACATTTCTACAACTTATCATGTCTAAATTAACAAATGGAGAATCCTTCGTCATATTATGAGGGGCAAATACAATTTTTTGCCTGATTTCTCTTTTTACCTGATAATCACTGCCTTGTTTATCAAAATACTTAATTAGTAGATGTTTTGGGATCATTGAGACGATTTGCTCTGAATAGCAGCCCTGACTTGCGAACTTAACAGCATCACGGTCAATGTCTGTGGCGAACACTTGCAAATCCATATCACTTTCTCTTTTTTCCAGCTCTTCATTAAATAAAATAGCTAAAGAATATGCCTCCTGACCTGATGAGCATCCGGCTACCCATATCCTCATCTTATTTCGGCCTCGCTGCAAGTTCTCACTAATCATTGATGGAATGAGAGTATTCTGCATATAGTAAAATGCATCAGTATCCCTAAAAAAGTGAGTCACACCAATAAGTAAATCTTCTTGAAGATAACGAATTTCCCTAGGATTTTCCAGCAAATAGTTTTTATAGTCCTCAAGATTAAGGAAAGATTCTTCCAATAAACTCATTCTACGTTCGATTCTTCGGATAACAGTGTTTTTCTTATACATGGTAAAATCAATACCACTTTTTTTATGAATCATCATTAACACTTGGTTTAATGTTGTTTCTTTAAAATCCACGGGTTCTGTTTCGATATAATTTTGAATATGCTCAGACATCACTGAAGGATTAATGACGTAATCTCCAACCCCTGACTTGATTGCGCTTTCGGGCATATCCATATACTTTGCTGTCTCATTCTGAACAACGCAAAGTCCGCCTCTTTCGTGAATATCATTTAAGCCCTTTGTTCCATCTGTCCCTTTACCAGACAAGATCACACCGATTGCTCTCTTTTGTGCGTAGTAAGCAATAGATGTTAAGAACGTATCTATTGGATAATTCACTACTTGACTCTCATGATATTTCTCTAGATGTAACTGCCCTTTATTATTTATAGTAATATAGTGATTGGGTGGGCATAAATAGACGGTTTTAGGCTTAACCTCCAACCCTTGCTTTGCCTCAAAAACCTGCATATTTGTATATTTTCTGAGTAGTTCCGGCATAAAGCTTTTATATTTAGAAGATAAATGTTGGACAACAACAAATGCTGCATCTATGTCAGATTTCATACTTTGGAAAAATTGCTCTATGGCTTCAAGACCTCCAGCTGAGGCTCCAATTCCTACAACATATGGTGTATCAAGTTCACCCTTTTCATGTTCCTGTTCTAATTGCCCATTTGGTGCATTTGACATCTAGTATCCTCCTTAAACAATTCCCCATAACCAATTCGACAACAATAAATTGATATCCTGTTGATTAACAAAGAAAAATACTTAATTAAGTTAAATTAATTAAGCATTTTATTACTTTACCTCTTTATCATTCTACTATCATAACAGTTATTACAGATGGGATATACCATAATGTATTTCTTTTGCTCTGTTCTATTTATATTATACTACGACTAAATTTCTAGTTTTATCTACAAGAAGGAATTGCCATATGTTTAGAGAAAATAGTATGACATTATGGAAAGGAGGTATAGAATTGAAGCGATTAGAAGACCAGGAGATTGAAGAACTACTTTCTTCTTTACAACAATGGAAATTAAAAGACCAGCGTTCTATCGTTAGAAAATACATATTTAAGGACTATCTTGCCGGAATAGATTTTGTTTCAAAGGTAGGATATCTTGCTGAGCAAGCAGATCATCACCCTTTTATTGAGATTCAGTATAAAGCCGTTTTTATTACCTACACATCATGGGCTGCAAAAGGTTTAACAAAATTAGATTTCGAATTAGCGCATAAGATTGATCAGTTATTTATTGATCCCTCTTCAATTAGCTTTTAGTATCTCTCCTCATCTTTCCTTGTAGCGAAATCTAGTTAACAGCATAGGTTAGTTAAGGAATTCCTATAGAGGAGGAAAAAACACATGAATTTTTACCCTAGAAGAAACCATTACGCTCCTTATCAACCAGGATTTATGCAGAACTACGGTGCATCTCCTGCAACTGGAACAATGTATGGTAACGGATTTTATCCAACACCGGGTACCGGTACCCCTTATCAGGGAGTAACATCACCAATAGGGAATAGCTATAATCCAAACTATGGAGGAGTATTCCCAAACCCTGTCGGAAATACTTATCCTAATTTTGAAGGATCTCTTCCTGGGCCTTATGGTAACTCTTATCCAGGCTACCCTAATTTCGAAGGACCTCTTCCTGGGCCTTACGGCAACTCGTATCCAGGATATCCTAATTTCGAAGGACCTCTTCCGGGACCTGATGGCAGCTCTTATCCGGGGTATCCTAATTTTGAAGGACCTCTTCCAGGACCTGATGGCAGCTCTTATCCGGGGTATCCTAATTTTGAAGGACCTCTTCCGGGACCAACAGGAAATATGTTTCCACAATCGCCTACTTATGAAAGAACTCCGCAAAGAAAAAAATAAACTAAAAGGAGCGTATTATCGCTCCTTTTAGTTATTCTAAAGGTAATAGGATTTTAACTGTTGTTCCTTTCCCAAGCTCGCTAGTAAAGAAGATTTTCCCCTTATGATTTTGGATGATTCTATAGCTTATCATCAGCCCAAGTCCACTACCCTTTTCCTTATTAGAATAAAAAGGTTCTCCAAGCGTAGGAATTCGTTCTGGTGAAATGCCTACACCTTCATCAGCCACCGCAATATACAAATATCGTTCATCCTCTATCCCAATCTCAATATGAATCATGCCACCTTTTGGCATTGATTCAATTGCATTACTAATCAAATTTTGAAAAACAAGCTTAACTTGATTTAAATCACATGGTATAGATAGGCTAGCATGACACTTGATACAAAAAGTAATATTAAGCATTCTGCTTAACTCCTCATTTGTACGTAAAACCTCTTGAAGGAGGTCTATGATGTTATTTTGTTCACGCTTAGTACCAAGATGAGAGTTTGCAAGAACAAGAATTTCATTTACGAAATCTTCCATCTGTAAAAGCTCACTTAGAATTAATTCCTTGTATGGATAGGAATAGCCATCTTTCAGCTGCATAAATCCTTTTATACTTGTTAAAGGGTTTCGTATTTCATGTGCAATACTTGCCGCTAATTGACCTACAGCTGTTAGCTTATCTGATTTCCTCACTAAAGCCTGATTTTGTTTCTTCTCCGTAATATCTTCAGCTACACCCGCAATTCGATAAGGATGACCGTTTGGATTATACACTGGTACAATTCGGTTTCTCACCCAACGTATTGTACCGTCTGTGTGAATTATTCTATAGTCAAATTCAACTCTTTCATGCACATTCCCAAATCTCTCCAATGCATACTCACGATCATCAGGATGAATGGATCTTTCCCAGAGTGTCTGATCTAAATTATATTCTTCACCTGTTCTGCCTGAGATTTCTTTCCATGCAGAACTCATATATAGTAGCTTTTTCTCTTGAATATCAACTATCCAAAAGGCTTCTTTAATGTTATTAGCAATTTGCTCGAATCTCTCTTGAGTTTCCTTTAGCTTTTTCTCAGCAATTCTTCGTTCCAGCTCATTGCCAACCCACTGTGTCATCAATTGTAGGAATTCAATGTCTGAGTTGGATATTGTACGAAATCCCTGATGAATATCATAAAAGCAAAAAGTACCGTAAAATTGTTCATGAACAAATATTGGTGCACCCACATACTCTCTTATCATCGATTGATTATGAATTGGTGCAGACTGACTTATATGTACTGGTGTTAAACGTTCCCTAACCATCCCAGCACACGTTTCATCTAGAGAAATGACTTCTCCAACATTTATCGTTTCTGTTAAATCTGTTGTTTGGATAACCTCATAATGGTTCCCAGTTATTTTTGAAATATTTCCATCTGACAACTGGAAGCGCTCACAACCTATACTTAATAACTTTTTTAATTTATGCTCAAAGCTTAAGTCATTATTGCTCGTTATTTCATATAAGCTTCTAATTGACTGTTCACTCAGCGTTCTCTCGATTATGTCTGATCTTAACTCAATTTCTGTCTTTACCCAATAACTCAAATCGATCAAGTTATTAAGTTCATCTTCACTAAGCGTTCTTGGTTTCACATCAATAATACACAAAGACCCTAGTATATTGTTTTGCTTCGTAATAATTGGTACACCAGCATAGAAACGGATTTGATGTTCTTTCACTAATCGATTATGTTTAAAGCGATGGTCTTCCAGTGTATCTTCAATCACTAATGGGTTTCCATCTAAAACAACATACTGACAGAAGGCTGCCTCTCTTTCTGTTGACCTCTCTTCTAAAATTGAACCTGTGAGACCTACGCATGATTTAAACCATTGTTTGTCCTCAGTTAATAACGTTATTAATGAAATAGGAACTTGAAAGATCCTACTAGCTAACCTTGTAATGCGATCAAATGACTCTTCATTTGGAGTATTGATGAGGTCCAGTTTATATAATTCTGTTAATCTCCTCTTTTCTCTTTCTAAATAAGAGGAGCTACCGCTATCAAACATTTCCTCCAGCTTAAAAATAGAAATCACTCCAAGCGTTTTTTTCAATTATATCATATGGGATTATTTGGCGGAACAATAGTTCGTAGGTTTTAATAGTAGAGTTTATTATAATTTGAACCAATGTGTGTTTTCGAGATACCTAGTGTTAGAGTACCTGTAGGGTGTGATATTCAGTAGTTCATGCGTTTTTCGATAGGTGATTCGAGTATTAACACCAGCTCCATCTGGATTCCCTTATATCGAGGCTCTTTGCTGATCATTTCTCACGGATTTGTCCCGATTATCTTAGTATCGAGACTCTTTACAACTCTTTTCTCACGGATTTGTCCCGATTCTCTCTGTATCGAGACACATCTTTCTGCTGGAGGACCTTTTCTGTCCCGATTCCACCTGTATCGAGACACATCTTCCTGACGGAAGACCTTTTCTGTCCCGATTCCCCCTGTATCGGGACACATCTTCCTGCTGGAGGACCTTTTCTGTCCCGATTCCCCCTGTATCGAGACACATCTTCCTACTGAAAGACCTTTTCTGTCCCGATTCTGCCTGTATCGAGACACATCTTTCTGCTGGAGGACCTTTTCTGTCCCGATTCCCCCTGTATCGAGACACATCTTTCTGCTGGAGGATCTTTTCTGTCCCGATTCTCCCTGTATCGAGACACATCTTCCTGCTGGAGGACCTTTTCTGTCCCGATTCTCTCTGTATCGAGACACATCTTTCCGACGGAAGATTTTTTCTGTCCCGATTTCCCCTGTATCGGGACACATCTTTCTGCTGGAGGACCCTTTCTGTCCCGATTCCCCCTGTATCGAGACACATCTTCCTACTGAAAGACCTTTTCTGTCCCGATTCCCCCTGTATTGAGACACATCTTTCTGACGGAAGACCTTTTCTGTCCCGATTCCACCTGTATCGAGACACATCTTCCTGCTGGAGGACCTTTTCTGTCCCGATTCCACCTGT
>NZ_JBLUOI010000028.1:57155-60741 GCF_048059995.1 Metabacillus sp. YM-086
GTATCGAGACACATCTTTCTGACGGAAGACCTTTTCTGTCCCGATTCCCCCTGTATCGAGACACATCTTCCTGCTGGAAGACCTTTTCTGTCCCGATTCCACCTGTATCGAGACACATCTTTCTGACGGAAGACCTTTTCTGTCCCGATTACCCCCTGTATCGAGACACATCTTTCTGACGGAAGACCTTTTCTGTCCCGATTCCCCCTGTATCGAGACACATCTTCCTGCTGGAGGACCTTTTCTGTCCCGATTTCCTTTGTATCGAGACACATCTTTCTGACGGAAGACCTTTTCTGTCCTGATTTCCCCTGTATCGGGACACATCTTTCTGCTGGAGGACCTTTTCTGTCCCGATTCCACCTGTATTGGGACACATCTTCCTGCTGGAGGACCTTTTCTGTCCCGATTCCACCTGTATCGGGACACATCTTTCTGCTGGAGGACCCTTTCTGTCCCGATTCCCCCTGTATCGAGACACATCTTCCTACTGGAGGACTTTTTCTGTCCCGATTCCCCCTGTATCGGGACACATCTTCCTGCTGGAGGACCTTTTCTGTCCCGATTTCCTCTGTATCGAGACACATCTTTCTGACGGAAGACCTTTCTGTCCCGATTCTCTTAGTATCGAGACTCTTTTCCTCTCTTTTTTTCGCGGATCTGTCCCAATTCCCTTAGTACCGAGACACTAATCTCCTCAAACCGATCTGCCACAAACCTCCTATTATACAAACCATGAAAAGTCCCTGCAGATGCGATATCAAGTTAAGACCTTATCCTCCTATACCTTCCAATCTACCTCTTCCCTACCCTAGCAATGAGATACTTTTGTATCAAAAAACAGTGATCTCAATCAGACCACTGCTTTTTTGATACAAAATATTATTGTAACTCCAGAATTCTAAAGTGATTTTATTAACTTCCTTATTGTTTCTGACACATCTATGTTGTTGTCTTCACAGTATTGATTGAGCTTACGGTATGCCTCTTCATCTAAACGTACATGAATGGAATGAAGGTACTTCTCGGAATCGAGTTTCTTCGGTCTGCCCCTCGACATTTTCCGTTTGCCTACACCGTCTTTCCATACATTTATTACAACATAACCGTGCTTTTCAACCCAATGATCACACTCGTTGTCTTTCCACATTTTTTCAGCTCTTTGTAGAAACTCTACTTTAAATGTTTCTAATTCTTCGCCATGAAGACCTTTCATAATCGCTTTTTCCATCGCTTTGTGTTCAATAAATTGCTGAAACTGATTATAAGATGTAAACGTTAATTCCTTCATTTATTCTCTCCCATACTCATTTGCAATTTTCTATCCAAAGAAAATGATAACCTTTTCTCTCGTTTCTTGTAAATTGGTTTTTTTAATAACCCCTAAGCTAGTTTTTTTGATCTAACGAGAAAGAAATATGAGAGAACTGCTCCTAAACTGGATATAAATATAACAATTCCCATAGGCACCGCCGTATCTTCACCAGCAACTCCTACAAGAGGTGCTACAATAGCACCCACTAACAATGACATAACACCTAATAGTGCAGAGGCGCTGCCTGCTATGTTTCTATTATTCTGTAAAGCTAAAGAGAAGCTAGTTGTATTAACCACACCTACACTAGATACTGTTAAAAAGAGCGATGGAAGAATGAACATTAATTCTACCTTTAATAAAATAAGAAGTAATAAACTAAGTCCACCAGTAAATGACATGATCACTCCTGCTAAGAGAAGCTTCTTTTCTTCGATCCATTCTGAAAGCTTTCCTGTTACTTGGCTGGCAATGACAATCCCGATTCCATTAATGGCAAAGACGATACTGAATGTATCTGCGGAAGCTCCGTATACGTACTGAATGACAAAGGATGAACCTGAGATGTAAGCAAACATTGCTGCAGCAACAAATCCGAATGAAAGAACATATCCCATAAAATGAAGATTTGTAAGCAGTTGGCGAAACGTCTTAAGTGTTTGCAAAAAGCCGCCTTCGCTTCGTTCTTCAACAGGCAAGGTTTCCTTTAATCCCCAAAGAACAAAGGCAAAAATCACTACACCTATGATTGTTAGGGCTATGAATACTGCCTGCCATGGAAACAGCTTGAGAAGTTGTGCTCCAATAACTGGAGCAAGAATAGGTGCCATTCCATTTACTAAAGCTAATAATGAGAAGAACTTTGTCATTTCTTTACCAGAATAAAGATCCCTAACAATGGCTCTTGAAATAACCATTCCTGCAGATCCCGCTAATCCTTGTATCAATCTCAAAAGAATGAAAAGTTCAATAGAATCAGTAAAAACACATAAAAGAGAGGTGACTGTATAGATAGATAAGCCGATTAACAACGGCTTCCTTCTTCCAAACACATCACTTAAAGGCCCAGTAAAGAGTTGACCTAAAGAAGCTCCCAGCAGAAAGAACGTTAAACTTAACTGAATCATCGATGCACTAGTATGAAATTCATTTGTTAGGATTGGAAACGCTGGTAAATACATATCAATCGACAAAGGAGCAAATGCCGCAAGTGTTCCTAAAATAAACACAATAAGTGCTTTGTTTTGTTGTTGAACTTTTTGTTGTTCAAGTTCCATTGTATATTTCTCCTCAACATTTTATTTTTTGTTCTACAAAAATAATAAATGTTTATGTTGAGATTGACAAATTATACTTCTTTCTAAAAATAAAAAACCTTTCAACTAATGTCGAAAGGTTTTTTACTATCATATAGATCGCTTTAAATCCCACTTTTTTAATTGAACAATTTCAATTTCTTCATCTGAAAATAAGCGAATGCTTGTACTATTTTCACCTGGGTATATTCTAGCAGTTAAAACTTGCTCACCATTATTCACAAAAATTTCTACGGAGGATTTATCAATGAAAATTCTTAAGTGTAGCATTTGATCTTGTAATTGTAGATGCGTTTTTCTAACTCCACCTGGCCCCTTCCCTGACTCATTGCGGTCAAGTTCAAGAATTTCTTTGTCACCATAATAGGTGATGACTGTTTCTTCACCAGCATCCTCATCTACACGAAGTCGAATTCCGCATGCTGATGAATGGTGAACTCGAAGTGAAAGGTCTAGCTCTATGCAATCGCCTGCAATGCCTTCAAGCGAGGTTTCTCCAGAAAACGTAATTTGTTCGTGTACGACTTCAGCTTGTCTGAGCTTTTCTATTTCCTTTACTGGATGACAATAAATTTTATCACCTCTTAGTTCCAACTCACGAGGTAATGTCATAGCACCTGTGTATCCGTGTGCTTGTGTCGGCATCTCACTTTCCCACATATCCATCCATGCAATAGCAATTCTTCTGCCTTCTGGGTCAACCATTGTTTGAGGGGCATAATAATCAAAGCCATAATCTAATAATTGAAAGTCACCATAAGAAAGAATCCCTTTTTCATAGTCCAGCTCACCGATCACATAGCCAGCTTGATGTAAATTATGATATAAATTCCCTTCAGGTTTTACTCCCTGTGGAGACATCACGAGAACTTCTTTATTATTTAAAGTAAATAAATCTGGACATTCCCACATGTATCCGAAGTTACCCTCACCTTTAGCCAAAATATTGACGAAT
>NZ_JBLUOI010000029.1:0-60000 GCF_048059995.1 Metabacillus sp. YM-086
AAGACCATTTCTCTTGTTCCTCATACTACTTTTGATCATCATCTCCTTTATGAAGACCATTTCTCTTATTCCCCATATCACTTTTAGCCTTCATCTCCTCTATGAAGACCATTCCTCTTGTTCCTCATACTACTTTTGGTCTTCATCTGCTTTATGAAGACCATTTTTCTTATTCCCCATACTACTTTTGGTCTTCATCTCCTTTATATTTAAATATCATCCCTTAAAAAGCTTTTATAAATAAAAGGGATACAAATCATATGATTTGTATCCCTTTACCTTAGAGGTAGATCCTACACTTGGGAGTTAGCTTATTTTTGCTGAAGAAATTTAGGAAGCATTAATAATTGGTAGGCATTACAGATCTGAATAGGAATAAGCATGAGTAATAGCCAGTCCTCTTCGTTAACGCGTAATGCTGGAAACCATTCAATAACAGTTACAACAATCATAAAGAATAAAGCAGGTACAAATGCCTCTTTATTTGTATCCTTTCTTTTCATGAAAGCAACTAAAAGTCCAACAATAAATACATAACCTGCTATTAAGATGTAAGATGTTAACGCTTCATTCTCTTTACTGAATAACTGATATCGGAAGTAAACTAAGTCAAACAAAACAAAAATAACTAAAATAAGCTGAGCAATATTCCATAAGGAAGTTGATCTAAATACTCCTAACCCGAACCTATGTATGGTTAAATAAGCGAAAAAACCCATTTGAGATATCACGCTAAAAATTAAACCTACTCCGAATAACCAGAATAAAACAGATAAAATCTCAAGTACATCAAAAGTAATAAATAATTCTTTATATTCTTCCCATTTCAGGAGAAACCCAATAACACTTGTAGCTACTCCACCAACTAGCAAAGTACTTAAAAATAATCGAACCCAATTTCTACTTTTCACTTATATATCCTCCATCATATTACTCCTTATGATTTTACCAATCCTTCATTAAAAAAGCCATACGTAACGATTTTCCTCGTATAAATTCTCTAATCTAAATCAAAATATATATAGTATCACGCAAATAGAAAGGAGCTTGGATTACCATGAAGAGATACTCGCTCCTCATGACTTTAGCTGTTTTTATCTTTATGTCTGGGTGTGCCCCGAGAGAAGAATCAGGCACACAAATGGACTATGAGGAAACTAAAAAGATGGTTGTTGATATATTAAAAACAGACGATGGGAAAAAGGCATTACAGGAAGTCATGAAAGATGAAGAAATGAAACAGGTTCTAATCATGGACCAAAGCATTGTGAAAGAAACAATTAAAACAACTTTAACCTCTAAAGAAGGAACTAAATTTTGGCAAAAGGTATTTGAGGATCCAAAATTTGTTGAAAGCTTTGCAACAAGTATTAAGGATGAACATGAGAAGGTTATTAAAGAGCTAATGAAAGACCCTGACTATCAGAAATTACTTATCGATGTTTTTAAAGATCCAGAAATGGAAAAGAATTTCCTTACCGCAGTTAAAAGTCAAGAATTTAGAAAGCATCTTCAAGAAGTAATAACTGAAACCCTTTCTAGCCCACTATATAAAGCACAAATTCAAGAAACTCTGTTAAAAGCTGCTGAGGAGGCTGGCCAACAAAGTGGTGGTGGTCAAGAAGCTGAGCAAGGTGGTGGCGGCGAACAAAGTGGTGGAAGTGGAGAAGAAGGTGGCGGTGGAGGTAGTTAACAATAAAAAAAGCGCTAATATAGCGCTTTTTTATGCTTTCACTGGAATTAATTTAGTCACTTGTTGTCCTATTGAATCATATATTTTTCCTATTGGATGGTCTGCAGCATACACAGATGGTGCAAAATCATCGTCATTCCAGTCTGGTTGTTGTAAAGGAATTTTTCCTAATAACGGTACTCTTAACTCTTCAGCTAATTTCTCACCGCCGCCACGGCCAAATACATATTCTTTCTCGCCTGTTTTGGCACTTTCAAAATAAGCCATATTTTCTACAACACCAATTACTTCATGATCAGTTTGTAATGCCATGGCTCCCGCTCTAGCTGCTACAAATGCCGCTGTAGGATGAGGCGTTGACACAATGATTTCTTTACAAGAAGGAAGCATTGAATGAACATCTAATGCCACATCACCTGTTCCTGGAGGCAAATCTAATAAAAGAAAATCTAAATCTCCCCATTCAACTTCATTAAAGAAGTTATTTAACATTTTCCCAAGCATCGGGCCTCTCCAAATAACAGGTGCGTTATCTTCAACAAAAAATCCCATTGAGATCACCTTGACTCCAAATCTCTCAACCGGAATAATTTTTTCACCTTTAACAGCAGGTCTCTTTGTTATTCCCATCATATCAGGTACACTAAATCCGTATATATCTGCATCTATTAACCCTACTTTTTTCCCTAGACGTGCTAGAGACACAGCAAGATTTACCGAAACTGTTGATTTACCTACTCCACCTTTACCACTGGCGATTGCAAGAAATGTTGTTTTATTTCCAGGGGATAATAAAGAATCTGACTGATTTCCAACAGTATCTTGATAAGCAGCTATCGTTTCTTGAGAAAGTTCATGAAAACGAAGTCCAACAGATTCTGCTCCTAGCTCTTTTACTATCGCAACAACCTTTTGTTGTAATTGAAGCTGCTCTGCTGTGTTTAGTTTTGAAATGCCTATTCTCAGGCTAACATGTTGCTTTTCCTGCTTTATGTTTATTTCCTCAATAGCATTTAATTCTTCTAATGATATATGTAAGAAAGGATCTTCTAGTTTTCCTATTGCTGTTTTTATTGCATCTTCTCTTAGCATGATATTCCACCCTTATTATGAAGTCGTTTACATCAGTATAACATAATTTTCTGATAAGGTAAGAAATCAAGGCTTAGCTATGCTCCTTATTCTGGAGGATTTTTCTCATTTGAAAAATACCTTAAAACTCCATTATAGATAGAAGCAGCAACTTTATCTTGATAACTCTGAGTCTGAAGTAGTTTTTCTTCTTCTGGATTTGATAAAAATCCTACTTCAACTAGAGCACCTGGCTTTTCAAGGTTTTTAAGAAGATATACTCCATCAATCGGCTTGGCAACTCGCTCTGTATTTTCAAGATTTCTTCTTAATTCATCTTGTATATACTTTGCAATATTTTCGTTTTCAATATATCTTCCACTATAAAAAGTTTGCGCACCACTCCACTTTGCTGAAGGAATTGCATTTAGATGAATACTTAAAAATAGATCCGCTTCAGATTCATTGATTATCTTTACACGTTTTTTTAGATCCTCGGCTTTTCTTCGACTATATCCAGTGGTATCTTCTTCTGCTAAATCTACATCCTCTTCTCTCGTAAGCAATACAAGTGCACCTTGTTCTTGAAGATAATCTCTTATAATTAACGAAATACTTAAAGATATATCCTTTTCTAAGGTATCACTACCAACTGCTCCCCCATCTGGTCCTCCATGACCAGGATCAATATAAATCACCTTTCCAGTGAGCGGTAAATTCCATGATTCAAACGATTTGTTATCCGAAAATTGCCACTGAAATAGTATAAGTAATAAAACAAAGCCCCCAATAAAGCTTAACCATTTTATTTTTTTATTCATCCCTATTCCCTCCTGCTCGTCCTCATTTCAATATATGGGACAACGGATAGGAATATGATTATTCTTAATTAGAAACTAATGAAGTCTTAACTTGTATCTTTTTTCACCTTTTAGATATCCTTCTTTCCACCAAATATGAATATAATATTCACAGGCTAAGTGAATTTCCTCGAAGGAAAGGTCCCCCTCTTTTACTTTACCCCATGTAATAAAGTAGTCAAATAAATCATCAATTAACCTTTTCTCTTCTAATTGACATCTTTTATGGGCTGATTGCATAGATTCTCCATAATAGCCAAACTTACTGTACTTGGCACCAAGTAAAAATGCCTCTATAGCAAAATCGATACATCCATCTTCAACCACTGATTTTTTAAAATTACTATTAAAGCTTCCAAAACAATCATCAATTTTCCCTTTAATATCTGTTAAAGAAAGTTCTCTTAACATCTTTCTTTCATATTTTAATTCCTTCTGATGTCTCTTCTGCTTTAAAGAAATAATTTCATTCATTGTAGATGCCTCCCTTATATGTATTGTTTATCACTACCTGTTTCTCATTCGTAAAAATGCTGCCAATTTCATCTAAGAAATGAAAATGAGAAATAAAAATTATTTCCCAAGAAATGAAAAGTGACAGGCACCTCCCGAAGTTTGTCGAATAGACAATACAAATATAAAAAAGGAAATAAAAAAAGACCCCCAACCAATTGGTTGAGAGTCTTTGAAACGTAAAATTAACGTTTTGAGAACTGAGGTGCACGACGAGCGCCTTTAAGACCGTATTTTTTACGTTCTTTCATACGAGCGTCACGAGTTAATAAACCAGCGCGCTTAAGTGATGCACGGTATTCTGGATCTGCTTCTAATAAAGCACGAGAGATACCATGACGGATAGCGCCTGCTTGACCAGCATATCCACCACCTGAAACATTAACAAGAACATCATAGTTACCTGCAGTTTCAGTTAAGTTTAATGGTTGTTTAATATCTTCGATAAGTGCAGCTGATGGGATATATTCTGTAATATCACGATTGTTTACAACGATACGGCCTTCGCCTGGAACTAGACGTACACGAGCAACTGAGCTTTTACGACGACCAGTACCGTAATATTGAACCTGTGCCAAATTAATTACCTCCTCTTAATGATTATCCGCGAAGTTCGTAAACTTCAGGTTGTTGTGCTTGGTGTTGATGTTCGCTACCAGCATATACATGTAATTTCTTAGCCATTTGACGACCTAATGAACCTTTTGGAAGCATTCCTTTGATTGCTAATTCAAGCATTTTCTCAGGATAGTTCGTACGCATTTCCAAAGCAGTTCTAGATTTTAAACCACCTGGGAATTGGCTGTGACGGTAGTAAATTTTATCAGTTAATTTTTTACCTGTTAATTCAATTTTACCAGCGTTGATTAGAATTACATGATCTCCAGTGTCAACGTGTGGTGTGTAAGTTGGTTTATGCTTACCACGTAGGATAGATGCAACTTCACTTGCAAGGCGACCTAAAGTTTTGCCTTCAGCATCTACTACGTACCATTTACGTTCGATATTTGCAGCGTTTGCCATAAACGTTGTACGCATTATTTTCTTCCTCCTAGTTAGTTAAAATAAAAGATGGTTCCTATTCTATTTCATAACACGATAAGTTTCCGGGGCTTATTCGTGGGGTTGAAATACATACCATTAGATATAATATACTGTATATAACCTAATGTCAAGGGAATGTTACACCTGGTTTAGTTGTCATAGTAAACTTTCCATAAATATAAACCATGACCTGGGACAGTTTTCCCACTTAAAGATCTGTCTCTTCCATTTATTACAGCTGAAATACTTTCAGGACTCCTCATCCCTTGGCCTACTTCTAACAATGTTCCTACTAAAATCCTCACCATATTATATAAAAAACCATTACCAACAAAAGAAAAAATAATATCAGATTCCTCTTTAATTATATCAATGGAAAAAATGGTCCTAACCTTATCTTCCACTTCTGTTTTTGCTACACAAAAGCTCGTAAAATCATGTGTACCACAAAGATATTGAGATGCTTTTCTCATTAACTCCACATCTAAAGGATATGGGAAATGATACATATAATGTCGTTTAAACACATCTTGGATTTTAGCAGTATTAATTTGGTAACGATATTCTTTTTTCAGCGCATGAAATCTAGAATGAAAATCATCATCTACGTATACAGCCTCTTTAATCGATATATCATCTGGCAGCAAGCTATTTAAGGCATATGGCCATTTTTCCTCAGGAATGCTTAAATGGGTATCAAAGTGAAAAACTTGGCCTAATGCATGAACCTGTGCATCTGTTCTGCCAGACGCAAAAATCTTTACAGCTTGTCCTTTATGAAGCTTTAATAGAGAATTCTCTATTTCACTTTGAACTGTTCTTTTATTTGGTTGCACCTGATATCCGCTGAATTGTGTTCCGTCATAAGATACAATGCATTTTACTCTCATCTTTTGCTCCTATGTCCGTAAATATAGTAAGGCTACTCCTAAAACCACTAAAAGTGCCAAAAGTGAGGTATCGAGTATCCCCCATTTTAACTGACGCAACTTTGTACGCCCTTCTCCCCCGTTATATCCACGAGCCTCCATCGCTGTAGCAAGCTCCTCAGCCCTTTTAAAGGCACTAATAAACAGAGGAACAAGCAATGGAACAACAGCCTTAAAACGGTCCTTCACAGGGCCTCCTGTAAAGTCTACACCTCTTGCCATTTGTGCCTTTAATATTTTATCAGTTTCCTCCATTAATGTTGGAATAAATCTTAAAGAAATCGACATCATTAAAGCCAGTTCATGGACAGGTAGTCCAAGTTTACCAAATGGACCTAATAGACTTTCCATACCATCTGTAATTTCAATTGGAGTAGTAGTTAAAGTTAGGATCGTAGTAATTAAAATAAGATATAAAAACCTAAGTGAAATATAGATCCCTTGCTTCAGACCCTCTTCATAAATCTTCATAAATCTTAAGTCAATTAAGACTTCGCCTTCCTTTGTCACTATGAGATGCAGAAAAAAGGTAAAAAGAATAATCCACAAAACAGGCCTAAGTCCTCTTATTAAAAACCTAAGAGGTAGCTTTGTCATTAAAACAACGAAAAGGGTAAATACACCTAAAAGAGCATAAGTGAGAAAATTATTGGCAATAAAAACAATAAACACAAAAGCAAAGATTAGGATTAATTTGGCCCTAGGATCCATTCTATGAATAAGGGAAGAGCCTGGTACATATTTACCAATAATGATATTGTTCATCAAGCCTGCCCCACCTCTTTCAAAAGGGAGCTCAATTGATCAACTGTTTCCTCTAACGTTAGTGGAATCTCTCCTAAAGATATTCCTTTTGCAGCAAGCTTTTGCTGAAGCTTAACTGTTTCAGGTAAATCTAAGCCTAATGCTGAAAGCTTCTCTCCTTCACTAAAGATCTCTCTTGGAGTCCCTCTCATTTCAATGGTGCCTTTATGCATGACAATAATTTCATCAGAGTATTTTGCAGCATCCTCCATACTATGAGTAACCAAAATAATCGTTAAGTTTTGCTCACGACGAAGTTTATAGAATAAGTCCATCATTTCTTTTCGTCCTTTAGGGTCTAAACCCGCAGTAGGTTCATCCAGAACTAAAACCTCAGGACCCATAGCTAAAACACCAGCTATGGCAACTCTCCGCATTTGTCCACCACTTAAATCAAACGGTGACTTCTGTAAAATGGCTTCAGGTAAACCTACTATTTCAAGTGATTTCTTTGCCTTTTTAAAAGCATCCTCTTCACTTACACCAAAATTCATTGGACCAAAAGCTATATCTTTCTCAACCGTTTCTTCAAAAAGCTGATGTTCCGGAAATTGAAACACTATACCTACAAGCCTTCTAACTTCCTTAAGGTTCTTTTGTTTTTTACCCGCCTCAATGATATGAGAACCAATTTGAACAGAGCCATTGGTAGGCTTTAACAAACCATTTAAATGTTGTAGAATGGTGGACTTACCTGAGCCGGTGTGACCTATAATGGATAAATAGGTTCCCTTTTTAATAGAGAGGTTTACATCATAAAGTGCAAGTCGTTCAAATGGTGTTCGTGCTTGATAACGATGTTCTACATTTTTGAACGTAATGTCCATAGCTCTTCCACCAGCCCTTCTTCAGTCAAATGGTTCCCCTTAATTGGGATACCTTTCTCTCTTAACTTCTTACTTAACTGTAGAGGAAATGGCAAGTCTAAGCCGATTTTAACTAACTCATCATCAAGCTTAAATACTTCATTTGGTGTACCTTCCGCAAACTTCTTACCACCATTCATCACAATGATTCGGTCAGCTTTAGATGCTTCTTCTAAATCATGTGTTATGGAAATAACGGTTAAAGTCCCCTGATCATTCAGGTCCCTAACAGTTTGAATAACTTCTTCTCTTCCTAGTGGATCTAACATTGAAGTTGCTTCATCAAGAATGATGATATCCGGCTGAACTGCTATGACTCCTGCAATAGCAACACGTTGTTTTTGTCCACCTGAAAGATGATGCGGTTCATGTTCAAGAAATTGATCCATGCTAACCTTTTTTGTCGCCCAATCAATTCTCCTTACCATTTCATCCCTAGCAACTCCGTGATTCTCTAATCCAAAGGCTACATCATCTTTAACAGTGGTACCAACAAATTGATTATCAGGATTCTGAAAAACCATTCCAACATGTTTCCGTATATCCCAAATCGTCTCTTCAGATAATTCATTTCCACACACTCGAACCTTTCCTTTATCAGGAACATATAGTCCATTTAATATACGTGCTAGAGTTGATTTACCTGAGCCGTTATGACCAACAATAGCAAGCCATTCTCCCTTATTAACTTGTATAGATACATTCTCTAACGCAGGAGCAGCTTCTTGATGATAGTGAAATGTTATATTTTCAACATCGATGATTGTCTGACCCATCCTCGTCTCTCCTAATCTTTCTATACGTGATCATGACCACAACTCTTGGTACAGTATCAAGGGAAGGAACGTGATCAATGATGAATCTATTAATGTATTTCCTTCCCTATAAAAAAAGGGCATTGATCCAGTTATGAAACTGTCACGCCCTTGTAAGAAACTTATTAAACTAATTCAATGATGACCATTGGAGCACCGTCTCCGCGACGAGGTCCAAGTTTCATAATACGAGTGTAACCACCTTGACGGTCTTCGTAACGTGGAGCGATATCACTGAAAAGTTTTTCTAAAGCATATTTTGGCTTATCCTTTTCTTTACCTTCTTCAGTTGTAACAGATACAACTTCAGCTACTTCATTACGTACATATGCTGCAGCTAAACGACGAGCATGAAGGTCTCCGCGCTTTCCTAGTGTGATCATCTTTTCAACAGTAGAACGTAATTCTTTTGCACGAGCTTCTGTTGTTTCAATGCGCTCACTAATGATTAAGTCAGTAGTTAAGTCACGTAGCATTGCTTTACGTTGAGCACTAGTACGGCCTAATTTTCTGTATGACATGAGATGTCCCCTCCTTCGTTGTATAATGTATGTTGTTATTTAATAGAGGCAAGCTATTTTTACCGATAGCATACGAAAATGCTAGTTTTTACAAACTAGTCATCAGTCGTCTTTTCGAAGACCTAAACCTAGTTCTTCTAATTTTGCCTTAACTTCTTCAAGAGATTTACGACCTAGATTTCGAACCTTCATCATATCTTCTTCTGTTTTATGAGCTAACTCTTGCACTGTATTAATTCCAGCACGTTTTAAACAGTTGTAAGAACGTACAGATAGATCTAATTCTTCAATCGTCATCTCAAGAACTTTTTCTTTTTGATCCTCTTCTTTTTCAACCATAATCTCCGCATTTTGAGCTTCATCAGTAAGACCTACGAAGATATTAAGGTGTTCTGTAAGGATCTTAGAACCTAAAGCAATTGCTTCTTTCGGCCCTGTACTTCCATCTGTCCAAACATCTAACGTTAACTTATCATAGTTAGCAACTTGACCTACACGTGTTTTTTCTACTTGGTAGGAAACACGAGCTACTGGTGTAAAGATCGAGTCAATAGGAATAACACCTATCGGCTGGTCTTCACGTTTGTTAGAATCAGCTGGTGTATAACCACGTCCGCGCTTAGCTGTTAGCCTCATTCTAAAGCTAGCATCTGAAGCTAGAGTTGCAATATGAAGATCTGGATTTAAAATCTCTACATCACTATCATGAGTAATATCGGATGCAGTTACACTACCTTCGCCTTGAACATCAATTTCTAGCGTCTTTTCTTCATCTGAATAGATTTTAAGAGCAAGCTTTTTAATGTTTAAGATAATCGAAGTAACATCTTCAACAACACCTTCGATCGTTGAAAACTCATGAAGTACGCCATCTATTTGGATCGATGTTACAGCGGCACCAGGGAGTGAGGATAAAAGAATACGACGTAAGGAGTTACCCAAAGTTGTACCATATCCACGCTCAAGTGGCTCGACGACGAATTTACCATATTTGGCATCATCGCTGATTTCAACCGTTTCGATTTTTGGTTTTTCAATTTCTATCATCTATAAACCCTCCTTCAAAACGTCGAAACCCCGGCTAGACTCTATAGATTCATGTCTAACCGAAATTCCCCATTCAAAAGTTCCCGAATGTGCACAACAACAGAATGTTTCTGCTAGAACTTATATACTGTATCATAACCCATTATTGACAGGGATACAAAATCTATACAGAAAATTTACACACGACGACGTTTTGGTGGACGGCATCCATTATGTGGTACTGGAGTAACATCTCTGATTGCAGTTACTTCTAGACCTGCAGCTTGAAGAGAACGGATTGCAGCTTCACGTCCTGCACCTGGTCCTTTAACAGTAACTTCTAGAGTTTTTAAACCATGATCCATAGATGCTTTTGCAGCTGTTTCTGCAGCCATTTGTGCAGCGAAAGGAGTAGATTTACGAGAACCTCTAAAACCTAACGCACCAGCACTTGACCATGAAATCGCATTACCATGAGTATCAGTAATAGTAACAATCGTGTTATTGAATGTTGAACGGATATGAGCAATACCACTTTCAATATTCTTTTTCACACGACGTTTACGAGTGTTCGTTTTACGTGCCATTATTGGTTAACCTCCTTTTACCTTATTTTTTCTTGTTTGCTACTGTACGACGTGGTCCTTTACGTGTACGAGCATTGTTTTTCGTGTTTTGTCCGCGAACTGGTAAGCCACGACGGTGACGGATACCACGGAATGAACCGATCTCGATTAGACGTTTAATGTTAAGAGAGATTTCACGACGAAGGTCACCCTCAACTTTAAGCTTATCGATTACATCACGAATTTTCCCTAACTCTTCTTCAGTTAAATCACGTACACGAGTATCTTCAGAAACTCCAGCTTCAGCTAGAACTTTTTCAGCAGTAGAACGTCCGATCCCGAAAATATACGTTAATGAAATAACAACACGTTTGTCGCGAGGAATATCAACACCTGCAATACGAGCCATTATGCTTGCACCTCCTTATATATTAACCTTGTTTTTGCTTATGTTTAGGATTCTCACATATAACCATGACTTTGCCTTTTCTGCGAATAACTTTACATTTCTCACAGATCGGTTTAACAGATGGTCTGACCTTCATGATTTTAATACCTCCTTAGTAGTACGGAGTGCTAAATTATTTAAAACGGTACGTAATTCTACCACGAGTTAAATCATATGGAGATAATTCTACCGTAACTTTGTCTCCAGGTAAAATACGAATGAAATGCATGCGAATCTTTCCGGATACATGCGCTAATACCGTATGACCGTTCTCAAGTTCTACCTTAAACATTGCGTTTGGTAATGTTTCAACAACAGTTCCTTCTACTTCAATTACATCGTCTTTCGCCATTGAACTGTTCTCCCTTCTTCAAATCAGTAACTTGCTCATCGACAAACTCAGGATTATATAACCTAATTGTCACACGACCTGCTTCTAATATACTGTTCTGAACTTCTGGAGATACGCTAATAGATCATTCCTGGTGATGAAGAAAAACTCTCGCTTTCTCCGTCAGCTAAAACGATACCCCTCTTATCTTGGCGCATATTTTATAGCTGATCAAACAATTTGCTTAGTCAACTAAATACACGGTGTAACGATAATCGGATCATTTTAAGCAATGTCACCTATCGATTATGCCTTAGTCAGAATCTCAAAACCATCTTCAGTAATAGCAATAGTGTGTTCAAAGTGAGCACAGTATTTTCCATCAACTGTTACAACAGTCCAATCATCTTCCAAGGTTCTTACATAACGGGTACCTGCATTAACCATCGGTTCTATCGCTAGTACCATCCCTGGCTTTAACCTAGGACCTTTATTTGGTGGACCATAATGAGGAATCTGAGGATCTTCATGAAGCTCCTGCCCGACACCGTGACCAACATACTCTCTCACAACTGAGAAGCCATGCTCTTCAACATATGTTTGGATAGCATGAGAAATGTTAGATAATCGAACGTCTGGCTTTGCTTCTTTAAGACCCCTGAATAAAGATTCTTCTGTAACATCCAACAATCTTTGAGCTTCATCAGAAATCTTTCCAACAGGATAGGTCCAAGCTGAGTCACCATGATATCCATTATATTTCGCACCAATATCGATACTAATGATATCCCCGTCATTCAATACACGATCACCCGGTATTCCGTGAACGAGCTCTTCATTTACTGAAGCACATATGCTTCCGCGGAAACCATTATACCCTTTAAATGAAGGAATTGCATCATGTGCACGAATAAATTTTTCGGCAATTACATCCAGTTCCTTCGTCGTTACACCAGGTTTAATGTGTTTAATTAATTCTTGATGAGTTAAAGCGACAATACGTCCTGCTTCTCGCATAATTTCTAGTTCACGCTGAGTCTTACAAATGATCATGCACCTAGTCCTCCAACCAGTTGATCAACGTCGTTAAATACTAAATCGATATCCTGTTCACCATCTATATTTCTTAAATAACCTTTTTCATTATAAAAGTCTAATAGAGGTTGTGTTTGTTGAAGGTTCACTTCTAAACGATTTGCAACTGTTTCTTCGTTATCATCTGCGCGTTGGTATAGCTCGCCACCACATTTATCACACTTGCCTTCGTTAGCAGGTGGGTTAAATACTAAGTGGTACGTTGCTCCACATTGCTTACAGATACGACGACCAGTTAATCGTTCCATTAGGATATCTTTATTAACTTGTATATTAATGACATAATCAATCTGTTTGTTTAGGTCTGTTAGAATTCCTTCAAGCGCATCTGCTTGAGCTACTGTTCTTGGAAAGCCATCTAAAAGGAAACCTTTTTGACAATCATTCTTGCCTAAACGTTCACGAACAATACCAATGGTAACTTCATCGGGAACTAGTTCTCCTTTGTCAATGAAGGACTTAGCTTGTAGACCAAGTTCTGTTTCTTCTTTCATAGCAGCTCTGAACATATCTCCTGTTGAGATATGAGGGATGTCGTATTTGTCTACAATACGTTCAGCTTGAGTTCCTTTCCCAGCACCAGGAAGACCCATTAATACTAGATTCATTTGTATTCCCCCCTCAGTCTCTATTTAGAGGGAATGGGAAGGATTTCCCATATCCTCATTATTTAATAAAGCCTTTATAATGACGTTTCACTAGCTGACTTTCAAGTTGTTTCATTGTTTCAAGCGCAACACCGACAACAATTAATAAACTAGTTCCACCAATCTGTGCAGATTGAGGAAGATCAGCAAATTTAATGAAGAAAACAGGAAGAACAGCTATAGCTGCTAAGAAAAGAGAACCAACAAAAGTTAAACGATATAATACCTTTGTAACATATTCCTGCGTGCTCTTACCTGGTCTAATACCAGGGATATAACCGCCTTGTTTCTTCAAATTATCCGCCATTTGTTCAGGATTAACTTGAACAAATGTATAGAAGTACGTAAACGCTAAGATTAACGCAACATAGATAACCATACCTATAGGCTGTGTGTAATCAAAAGTTTTCGATATCCACTCTGTCACATCGTTTGGACCAAAGAAAGATGCAATAGTAGGTGGTGTAATAATAAATGATACCGCGAAGATAACAGGAATTACACCAGCTGGGTTAACTTTTAACGGTAGGTGAGTCGAATGACCGCCACCCATGTTTTTGTTACCAGCACCCTTAGCATATTGAATTGGAATTTTACGAAGTGCTTGTTGAATAAAGATCGTCCCTACTACAACAGCTAATATTGCTAAAATTAGGATGACAACTGTCACAATTTTAATGAAAAGTTGATCACCGGCATCTTCGAATTGTTGTGCATAAATTTGGTTAACAGTTGAGGGAATCCCTGCTACAATCCCTGCAAAGATGATAATGGAAATACCATTTCCTACACCTTTAGAAGTGATTTGTTCTCCTAACCACATTAAGAATGCTGTACCTGCTGTTAATACAATCGCAATTAACAAGTATGTTCCTACACCAGGATTATTAATTAATAATCCTCCTGATTGGGTGTTAAACCCGTAAGACATACCTAACGCTTGGATGAAACCTAATATTATCGTAAAGTATCTTGTAAATTGAGCTAACTTACGTCGCCCAACTTCACCTTGTTTAGACCATTCAGTAAACTTCGGAACAACATCCATCTGTAAAAGTTGAATGATGATTGAAGCTGTAATGTATGGCATTATACCCATCGCTAAAATAGAGAAGTTATATAATGCTCCACCACCGAATGTATTTAGAATTCCGAAAACGTTAAGTTCATCCTGAGCCTTTAACACATCAGCATTAACATTAGGCACAGGTATGAACGTACCAATACGAAATACCACTAACATTAAAAGGGTGAATATGATCTTACTTCTAATATCACCCACGCGCATAAAATTGGAGATTGTTTTAAACATTAGATCACCTCAGCTGTACCGCCAGCAGATTCAATTGCTTCTTTAGCAGAAGCTGAGAATTTGTTAGCTTTTACAGTAAGTTTTTTCTCTAACTGGCCGTTACCAAGGATTTTTACACCAGATTTCACATTACTTACAACGCCTGTTTCAAGTAATAAGTCTGGAGTAACCTCTGTACCGTCTTCGAAACGGTTTAGGACATCAAGGTTAACAATTGCAAAGTCCTTGCGGTTGATGTTTGTGAATCCACGTTTAGGTAAGCGTTGGAACAAAGGAGTTTGACCACCTTCGAATCCAGGACGAACTCCACCACCAGAACGAGCATTTTGTCCTTTATGACCTTTACCAGCTGTTTTACCGTTACCAGAACCGATACCACGACCAACACGATTACGTGTTTTACGTGAACCTTCTGCTGGTTTCAACTCATGAAGTTTCATCGGGACACCTCCTTATATATTTATGTTTCAATTATTGTTCTTTAACTGTAACTAAGTGAGCAACTTTATTAATCATACCGCGAATCGCAGGATTATCTTCTTGAACAACAGTTTGGTGTAACTTTTTAAGTCCAAGAGTTTTAACAGTAATACGTTGATCTTCAGGACGACCAATCACACTGCGAGTGAGGGTAATTTCTAACTTATTCGCCATTGTTTTCCCTCCTTATCCTAACAGTTCTTCTACCGTTTTTCCACGTAACTTCGCAACTTCTTCAGCACTCTTTAGATCATTTAATCCAGAGATTGTAGCACGAATCATATTAATTGGAGTGTTTGAACCTAAAGATTTTGAAAGAATATCAGCTACACCAGCTAACTCAAGTACCGCACGAACAGGTCCTCCTGCGATAACTCCAGTACCTTCTGATGCTGGTTTTAAGAGAATGTTACCTGCACCAAATTGACCGATAACTTGGTGAGGAATTGTAGTACCTACCATTGGTACCTCAATTAGATTTTTCTTAGCATCCTCAATTGCTTTACGGATTGCTTCTGGTACCTCTTGAGCTTTACCAGTACCGAAACCTACATGACCGTTTTTATCACCTACAACAACTAGTGCTGCAAAGCGGAAACGACGACCACCTTTAACAACTTTTGCAACGCGGTTTACCGTAACTACGCGTTCTTCAAGCTCTAATTTGTTTGGATCAATACGACGCATTCTTTGTGTCCCTCCTTTTGCGATTAAAATTCTAGTCCAGCCTCGCGAGCAGCTTCAGCTAGAGCCTTTACACGACCATGGTATAGATAACCCCCGCGATCAAATACAACTGTTTTAACGCCTTTTTCGATAGCACGTTTTGCTACTAATTCTCCAACCTTTTGAGCAGCTTCAGCATTGCTTTTAGAATCTAAATTAAGATCTTTATCTAATGTAGACGCACTTACTAAAGTAACTGAGTTAGTATCGTCAATTACTTGAGCGTAAATGTGTTGGTTAGAACGATATACATTTAAACGAGGACGTTCAGCTGTGCCTGTTAACTTAGCACGAACACGTGCGTGTCTTTTTTTACGTACAGCATTTTTATCAGCTTTAGTAATCATTTAGGTCACTCCTTTCTTATCAACTAAGCGATATTACTTCGCAGTTTTACCTTCTTTACGACGTACATGTTCGCCTTCGTAGCGAATACCTTTACCTTTGTAAGGCTCTGGTGGACGAACGTCACGAATATTAGCTGCAATAGCACCTACACGCTCTTTATCAGTTCCTTTTACAAGAACTTTAGTTTGTGATGGTACTTCAATTTCAATACCAGACTCAGGTGTGATTTCAACAGGGTGAGAGTAACCAACGTTAAGAACTAACTTGTTACCAGATTTAGATGCACGGTAACCGACACCGATAAGTTCTAAACCTCTTTCAAAACCTTTAGAAACACCTTCTACCATGTTTCCTAATAAGCTACGAGTTGTACCGTGTAAAGCACGGTGCTCCTTAGCATCAGAAGGACGAGTAACAGTTAACACGTTATCTTCAATAGCGATTTGCATATCAATATTGAATGTACGAGTTAATTCACCTTTAGGTCCTTTAACTGTTACAGTATTATCATCAGCGATGTTAATAGTAACACCAGCTGGGATTTCAAGTAATTTCTTACCAATACGAGACATTCATTACACCTCCATTCTATTTAAACGTATTACCAAACGTATGCTAATACTTCTCCACCAGTTTGTTTTGCACGAGCTTCTTTGTCAGTCAAAACACCTTGAGAAGTTGAAACGATCGCAATACCTAATCCGTTAAGTACACGTGGTACTTCACCAGCTTTAGCATATACACGAAGACCTGGTTTACTGATTCTTTTTAGGCCTGTAATTACACGTTCATTGTTAGCTCCGTATTTTAAGAAAATACGAATGATACCTTGTTTGTTATCTTCTACATACTCTACGTCACGTACGAAACCTTCACGTTTTAAGATTTCAGCGATTTCCTTTTTGATTGTTGATGCAGGAAACTCAAGTTTTTCGTGACGTACCATATTCGCATTACGAATGCGAGTAAGCATATCTGCAATAGGATCTGTCATAACCATTACTAAATAACCTCCTTCCCGTTATACGGTTTTACCAGCTAGCTTTTTTCACGCCTGGAATTTGACCTTTGTAAGCAAGTTCACGGAAACAAATACGGCAAAGCTTAAATTTACGTAGTACTGAGTGTGGACGTCCGCAACGTTCGCAACGAGTGTACTCTTGTACTTTAAACTTTTGCGTGCGCTTTTGCTTAGCAATCATTGATTTTTTAGCCACAATTTCGCCTCCCTTTACTAGCGATTATTTTTGGAACGGCATACCGAACTGTGTTAATAGTTCGCGCGCTTCTTCATCAGTATTCGCAGTTGTTACGATAACGATATCCATACCACGAACTTTGTTAACTTTATCATAATCAATCTCAGGGAAGATTAATTGCTCTTTCACACCTAAAGTGTAGTTTCCACGACCATCAAAAGATTTCTTAGAAACCCCACGGAAGTCACGTACACGTGGTAATGAAACAGAAATTAATTTATCTAAGAATTGGTACATACGCTCACCACGTAGTGTAACTTTTGCACCGATTGGCATACCTTCACGTAGACGGAAGCCCGCGATTGATTTTTTTGCTTTCGTTACAACTGGTTTTTGACCAGTGATTTGTCCTAACTCCTCAACAGCTACATCTAGTGCTTTTGAGTTAGATACTGCATCACCAACACCCATGTTGATTACGATTTTTTCGATTTTTGGAGTTTGCATTACTGATTTGTAAGAGAACTTTTTCATTAATGCAGGAGTAATTTCACTTTGATACTTTTCTTTAAGGCGGTTCATACATATACCTCCCTTCCTGATTTACTATTTATCTAAAGTTTCACCAGATTTTTTTGCTACACGTACCTTTTTACCGTCAACCACTTTATAACCAACACGAGTTGGCTCACCAGATTTAGGATCAAGTGGCATAACATTTGATACATGGATAGGTGCCTCTTGGTTTAAGATTCCACCTTGTGGGTTTGCTTGAGAAGGTTTAGCGTGTTTTTTCACGATGTTAATACCTTCTACAAGAATACGGTCTTTTTTAGGATAAGAAGCAAGAACAACGCCTTGTTTACCTTTATCCTTACCAGAGATAACCATTACTTTATCACCTTTTTTAACATGCATCCTAGTTGCACCTCCTTAGTAAGGCAATTCAATTTATTATAGAACTTCTGGAGCTAGAGAAACGATTTTCATGAAGTTGTTTTCACGTAATTCACGTGCAACTGGTCCGAAAATACGTGTACCACGTGGACCTTTGTCATCACGAATGATAACACATGCGTTTTCGTCGAATTTGATGTAAGAACCATCAGAACGACGAGCACCACTCTTAGTGCGCACGATTACAGCTTTTACAACATCACCTTTTTTGACAACGCCACCTGGTGTTGCTTGTTTTACCGTACAAACAATTACATCACCGATGTTAGCAGTCTTACGACCTGAACCACCTAACACTTTAATTGTTAATACTTCACGAGCACCAGAGTTGTCAGCAACTTTCAAACGAGATTCTTGTTGGATCATCTATGTTACCTCCCTTCGGAATTAACTATCCGAACAATATTAAATGATAATAGCTTCT
The DNA here is from genome assembly GCF_048059995.1 of Metabacillus sp. YM-086. NCBI lineage: Bacteria > Bacillati > Bacillota > Bacilli > Caryophanales > Bacillaceae > Metabacillus > Metabacillus sp. YM-086. The sequence goes on from NZ_JBLUOI010000029.1 coordinate 18,676, forward strand.
TCAACAACACTAACTAAACGGAAGCGCTTTGTCGCAGATAATGGACGAGTTTCCATAATTCTTACGATATCGCCAGTTTTAGCTTGGTTGTTTTCATCATGAGCTTTGTATTTCTTAGAGTATTTTACACGTTTACCGTATAATGGGTGTGTTTTGTAAGTTTCTACAAGAACAGTGATAGTTTTATCCATTTTGTCAGAAACAACACGACCAGTATAGACTTTACGTTGGTTACGTTCACTCATTCAGTAAACCTCCTCTCTTATTAACGATTATTAGCAGCAAGCTCTCTTTCACGGATAACAGTTTTCATACGAGCGATCGATTTACGAACTTCACGGATGCGAGCAGTGTTTTCTAATTGTCCTGTCGCTAATTGAAAGCGAAGATTGAATAACTCTTCTTTAAGAGACTTTACTTTTTGTTCAATTTCAGCAGTGGTAAGGTCACGAATTTCATTAGCTTTCATTTGATTCACCACCAATTTCTTCACGTTTTACAAACTTCGTTTTAATCGGTAATTTATGAGAAGCTAAACGTAAAGCTTCACGAGCTACCTCTTCAGTAACACCAGAGATTTCGAACATAACTTTACCTGGTTTTACAACAGCTACCCAACCTTCTGGAGCACCTTTACCAGATCCCATACGTACCTCTAAAGGTTTTGCAGTATAAGGCTTAGAAGGGAAGATTTTAATCCAAACTTTTCCGCCACGTTTCATATAACGTGTCATCGCAATACGAGCAGCTTCGATTTGACGATTTGTGATCCATGAAGCTTCAAGAGCTTGAATTCCGAACTCACCGAAATGTACTTCAGTACCGCCTTTAGCACGACCGCGCATTTTTCCACGGTGCTCTCTGCGATATTTTACGCGTTTTGGCAATAACATATTATTTTCCTCCTTCCTCAGTTTTCTTCTTAGTAGGAAGAACCTCTCCACGATAGATCCAAACTTTTACGCCTAATTTACCGTAAGTTGTATCAGCTTCAGCTGTTCCATAATCGATATCAGCACGAAGTGTGTGTAGTGGAACTGTTCCTTCGCTATAGTGTTCAGCACGTGCGATATCTGCTCCACCTAAACGACCAGATACTTGAGTTTTGATACCTTGAGCACCAGCACGCATTGCACGTTGGATTGTTTGTTTTTGTGCACGACGGAAAGAAATACGGTTTTCTAATTGACGTGCGATATTTTCAGCAACTAATTTAGCATCTAAATCAGCTTTTTTAATTTCAAGAATGTTAATGTGTACACGTTTGCCAGTTAATTGGTTAAGTGCTTTACGAAGTGCTTCAACTTCAGTACCACCTTTACCGATTACCATACCTGGCTTAGCAGTGTGGATTGTAATGTTTACACGGTTAGCAGCACGCTCGATCTCAATTTTAGAAACAGATGCATCGCTAAGACGTTTAGTAACATATTCACGAATTTTAATATCTTCATGTAAAAGAGTTGAGTAGTCTTTTCCTGCGAACCATTTTGACTCCCAATCACGAATAACTCCGATACGAAGACCGACTGGATTTACCTTTTGACCCACTGATTATCCCTCCTTCTTTTCTGTTAAGATGATTGTGATGTGGCTTGTGCGTTTGTTGATTGCACTTGCGCGACCCATAGCACGTGGACGGAAACGTTTAAGAGTTGGACCTTCGTTTGCATAAGCTTCTGTTACAACTAAGCTATTAATGTCCATTTCATAGTTATGTTCAGCGTTAGCCACTGCTGATTTTAGTACTTTCTCTATGATTGGAGAAGCAGCCTTTGGCGTGTGATTTAAAATCGCTACTGCTTCACCTACTTGCTTACCTCGAATAAGATCTAGAACTAAACGAGCTTTACGAGGAGCAATACGAACTGTTCTTGCGACAGCTTTAGATTGTTGCATTTAAATGCCTCCTCTCATTAACGTCTTGTTTTTTTGTCATCACTAGCATGACCTTTGTAAGTACGTGTAGGTGCGAACTCACCTAGTTTATGACCTACCATATCCTCAGTTACATATACAGGAACATGTTTACGTCCATCATAAACAGCGATAGTGTGACCAATAAATTGTGGGAAAATTGTAGAACGACGTGACCAAGTTTTAATAACTTGCTTTTTCTCAGTTTCATTTAATTTCTCAACTTTGTTCATTAAATGATCATCAACGAATGGTCCCTTTTTTAAGCTACGGCCCATGATTGTACCTCCCTTCGCGATCGTGCTACGGTTCGATTGAACCGTAGTTCAATCACGTTATTTTTTACGGCGACGCACGATAAATTTATCTGATTTGTTCTTCTTCTTACGAGTCTTAGCTCCAAGAGTTGGTTTACCCCATGGAGACATTGGTGATTTACGTCCGATTGGAGCGCGTCCTTCACCACCACCGTGTGGGTGATCGTTAGGGTTCATTACAGATCCACGAACAGTAGGGCGTTTGCCTAACCAACGTGAACGACCTGCTTTACCAATGTTAATAAGTTCATGTTGCTCGTTTCCTACTTGACCTACAGTTGCACGGCAAGTAGCAAGAATCATACGAACTTCACCAGAGTTTAAACGTACAAGTACGTATTTACCCTCTTTACCTAATACTTGAGCAGAAGTACCTGCAGAACGAACTAATTGTCCACCTTTACCAGGTTTTAATTCGATGTTGTGTACTACTGTACCTACAGGAATGTTTAGTAATGGTAGTGCATTACCCACTTTAATATCTGCTTCAGGGCCAGACATAATCTCTAGACCTACTTTTAAATTCTTAGGTGCAAGGATGTATCTTTTCTCACCATCAACATAGTTGATTAATGCGATGTTTGCAGAACGATTTGGATCGTACTCGATTGTAGCAACGCGTCCTGGTATACCATCTTTGTCGCGTTTGAAATCAATCACACGATATTGGCGTTTGTGTCCACCACCTTGGTGACGAACTGTTAATTTACCTTGGTTATTACGACCACCTTTTTTGTGTAAAGGTGCAAGTAACGATTTTTCTGGTTGATCTGTCGTGATTTCAGCAAAATCCGATACTGTCATTCCACGACGACCGTTTGAGGTTGGTTTATATTTTTTAATCGCCATATCGATATCCCTCCTTTTCTATTAAAATTATACTTCGAATAATTCGATTTCTTTGCTATCTGCAGTAAGCTTGATGATCGCTTTACGACGACGGTTAGTTAAACCGCTGTAACGACCAACACGCTTTAATTTACCTTTGTAGTTCATGATGTTTACTTTTTCAACTTTTACGCCAAAGATTGATTCGATCGCATCTTTAACTTCAGTTTTATTAGCCTTAACATCTACTTCAAACGTATATTTTTTCTCAGTCATAAGATCTGTTGAACGTTCAGTGATTACGGGGCGCTTAATAATATCACGAGGATCTTTCATTATGCAAGTACCTCCTCTACTTTTTGCACCGCAGCTTTCGTCATAATAAGCTTATCGTGGTTAAGTACATCAAGTACATTTACACCACTCGCAGTAACAACTGTTACTCCAGGGATGTTACGAGCTGATAATGCAACATTTTCGTTGTTGTCAGCTGTTACAATTAACGCTTTTCTTTCAACAGAAAGACCTTTAAGAACAGAAGCCATTTCTTTTGTTTTTGGAGCGTTAAGTGCTAAATCCTCTAAAACAACGATATCGTTGTCAACTACTTTTGATGATAAAGCTGATTTGATTGCTAAACGGCGAACTTTTTTAGGTAATTTATAAGCATATGAACGTGGAGTTGGTCCAAATACAATACCACCACCGCGCCATTGTGGAGAGCGAATAGATCCTTGACGAGCACGTCCAGTACCCTTTTGACGCCAAGGTTTGCGTCCTCCGCCTGCTACTTCAGAACGATTTTTTACTTTGTGAGTTCCTTGACGTAAGGAAGCTCTTTGCATGATAACCGCTTCAAATAATACATGCTGATTAGGTTCGATACCAAATACAGAATCATTAAGTTCGATTTCTCCAACGTTTGATCCAGTTTGGTTTAATAATGCTACTTTAGGCATTACCCAATTCCTCCTTTCTTAAAGAAATTATTTAGATTTAACTGCGCTTTTCACAGTGATAAGTGCTTTTTTAGGTCCTGGTACATTACCTTTGATTAATAATAGATTACGTTCTGCATCTACTCTAACGATCTCTAAGTTTTGAACCGTAATACGTTCTCCACCCATACGACCAGGTAATAGTTTGTTTTTGAATACACGGTTAGGTGCTACAGGTCCCATTGAACCTGGACGACGATGGTAACGAGAACCGTGAGACATTGGTCCACGAGATTGTCCGTGGCGTTTAATAGAGCCTTGGAAACCTTTCCCTTTAGAAATTCCTGTTACATCTACGATTTCACCTGCTGTGAAAATATCAACTTTGACTTCTTGACCTACTTCGATTTGCTCTAAGCTAGCTTCACGAAGTTCTTTAACGAAGCGCTTAGGTGCAGTATTAGCTTTTGCAACGTGTCCTTTTTCTGGTTTGTTAGAAAGCTTTTCACGTTTATCTTCAAATCCTAATTGAACTGCGTTGTATCCATCAGTATCAACAGATTTCTTTTGAAGAACTACGTTTGGAGAAGCTTCGATAACAGTTACCGGAATTAAATCACCGTTTTCAGCAAATACTTGCGTCATACCGACTTTTCTTCCTAAGATTCCTTTGGTCATGAGTCACACCTCCTATAAATTATCAATCATTTATTTTAAAAAATTATAATTTGATTTCAATGTCAACACCAGATGGTAAGTCAAGACGCATTAATGCATCAACAGTTTGTGGTGTTGGGCTGATGATATCAATTAAACGCTTATGCGTACGCATTTCGAATTGCTCACGAGAATCTTTGTATTTATGAACCGCACGTAGGATTGTGTATACTGATCTTTCTGTTGGTAACGGAATTGGACCAGAAACATTTGCACCTGAACGTTTTGCAGTTTCTACAATTTTCTCTGCAGATTGATCAAGAATTCTGTGATCATAAGCTTTTAAACGGATACGAATCTTTTGTTTTGCCATTATTTTCCCTCCTTTTCGCCTACTTTTAAAATAGACATTTTCTCCGCAAGAATTTTCCCTACACACGCCATGGCAAAGCGGCCGTGTGTATCGGCAACCTCCTGCTTCATCGCAGTCAAAGACCAACATTGTCTATTATACATAAAACTTATGTTAGATGCAAGAACTATTTAAAATACCTAGTTACTTGAGCACTTTTCATATTATACATAGATTGTATAAAGATATCAAGGATATCATTGTTGGTTTATTATTCATGTATTAGAAATGTAAGTGAAATGTTTTTTTAAAAGGACAGATCCTATTTAGATAGTCATTAATCAGTCTAATATATGTCACTGTACTCAGAAGCCTCTTAAGAGTAATCTTACTTATATAGTAGAAATAGGTCATATTCATATATCAAAGTATTAAAGATTATTGGATATATGGGAATGTTAGTTGGTGCTCGTGGGCTTTTTTCTGCAAAGGTATAAGACGGGGTTTATGTTTTGGGGATAGTTGTGGTAGAGGGGATAGTTGAAAGGATTGCCACGAGGAGTATCTTATCCTAGTTTGTATAGAGTTAGAACAGTTTGTTAGTTTGGGCTTATTTTGACAGAGAGAGTGAACATCTTTTCGAAGTTGATTACTTTTATACTTCATATCGTTTATGATATCATCTCATTCTTCATTACCAGCATGTTTGGTCATCATCACTCTTATGAAGATCATTTCTTACTTTATTAATAATGCCTTTATTCTTCATTCCCTTTATGAAGACAATCTCACTCTTCATTTCTATCACTATTGTTCGTCATCCCTTTTATGAAGACCATTTCTCCGTTCATTCCTATCATCTTTGTTCCTCATTCCTTTCTGAAGGCCACTCCCCCATATCCATCTCTTTGAATTTCATCAATTTTATAAAACTTCATTCACATCATTGTTAATATGTATGTACAAAAAAAGACGAGCATTATATGCTCGCCTTTTATATATTACAAATTAAGATTGGATAGAAGCTACAACGCCAGCGCCTACTGTACGTCCACCTTCACGGATTGAGAATTTAGTTCCTTCTTCAATCGCGATTGGAGCAATAAGTTCAACTGTCATTTCAACGTTATCCCCAGGCATAACCATTTCTACGCCTTCAGGAAGTTGGCAGATACCAGTTACATCAGTTGTACGGAAGTAGAACTGAGGACGGTAGTTAGTGAAGAATGGAGTGTGACGTCCACCTTCTTCTTTTGATAATACATAAACTTCTGCTTTGAAGTTAGTGTGTGGAGTGATTGTACCTGGTTTAGCAAGTACTTGTCCACGTTGAACATCATCACGAGCAACCCCACGAAGAAGTGCACCGATGTTGTCACCAGCTTCAGCATAATCAAGAAGCTTACGGAACATTTCAACACCTGTTACAGTAGTTGATTTTGGCTCTTCAGTTAAACCGATGATGTCGATTACGTCACCAACTTTAACTTGTCCACGCTCAACACGACCTGTAGCAACTGTTCCACGACCAGTGATTGAGAATACGTCCTCAACTGGCATCATGAATGGTTTGTCAGTGTCACGTTCTGGAGTTGGGATGTACTCATCAACAGCGTTCATAAGTTCAACGATTTTTTCTTCCCACTCAGCTTCACCTTCAAGTGCTTTAAGAGCAGAACCTTTGATTACAGGCACATCGTCACCTGGGAAATCATACTCAGAAAGTAAGTCACGAACTTCCATTTCAACTAGTTCTAATAACTCTTCGTCATCAACCATGTCACATTTGTTTAAGAATACAACAAGGTAAGGTACACCTACTTGACGAGATAATAGGATGTGCTCACGAGTTTGTGGCATTGGGCCGTCAGCAGCAGATACTACTAGGATACCACCGTCCATTTGAGCAGCACCAGTGATCATGTTTTTAACATAGTCAGCATGTCCTGGGCAGTCAACGTGTGCATAGTGACGAGTTTCAGTTTCATACTCAACGTGTGCAGTTGAGATAGTGATTCCACGCTCACGCTCTTCAGGAGCAGCATCGATCATATCATATGCCATCGCTGCACCTTTACCACTGCGCTTAGCAAGTACAGTTGTGATTGCAGCTGTTAAAGTTGTTTTACCATGGTCAACGTGTCCGATTGTACCGATATTAGCATGCGTTTTGGAACGGTCGAATTTTTCTTTAGCCATTCTAAAAATCCTCCTTAGAGTTCTAATTTTTTTTGGATATATGTAACAGAAAGTGAAACATCACCTTCTGTTCTCACATAAGTAGTTATACTTCATAAAAGGGGGTAAAATCAATTACTCACCTTTATTTTTTTTGATAATTTCTTCAGAAATGGATTTTGGAACTTCTTCGTAGTGATCAAAGTGCATTGTGAATACACCGCGTCCTTGAGTGTTAGAACGTAATGAAGTTGCATAACCAAACATTTCAGATAGTGGAACCATAGCACGTACTACTTGAGCATTACCACGAGCTTCCATACCTTCTACACGTCCACGGCGAGAAGTAACTCCTCCCATGATATCTCCCATGTATTCTTCTGGAATTACAACTTCTACCTTCATAACTGGCTCTAGGATTACAGGGCTACATTTTGATACAGCATTTTTAAGAGCTAAAGATGCTGCGATCTTGAACGCCATCTCACTTGAGTCAACGTCATGGTAAGATCCATCTACTAAAGCAGCTTTTACATCAACTAATGGGAAACCAGCAAGAACACCGTTTTGCATTGCATCTTCAAGACCAGCTTGAACTGCAGGAACGTATTCACGTGGAACTACCCCACCAACGATTTTGTTTTCAAATTCGAAGCCTTTACCTTCTTCGTTTGGTTCGAACTCGATCCAAACGTGTCCGAATTGTCCACGACCACCAGATTGACGTGCAAACTTACCTTCAACTTTTGCTCCTTGACGGAATGTTTCGCGGTATGCAACCTGTGGCGCACCAACATTAGCTTCTACTTTGAATTCACGTTTCATACGATCAACTAGGATATCTAGGTGAAGCTCACCCATACCCGCGATGATTGTTTGACCTGTTTCTGGGTCAGTATGAGCACGGAATGTTGGATCTTCTTCTTGAAGTTTTTGTAAAGCAGTAGTCATTTTATCTTGGTCTGCTTTTGATTTTGGTTCAACAGAAAGTTGAATAACTGGCTCAGGGAATTGCATAGACTCTAAGATAACAAGGTTTTTCTCGTCACATAGAGTGTCACCAGTTGTTGTATCTTTTAAACCTACAGCTGCAGCGATATCACCAGAGTAAACCTCAGAGATTTCCTCACGGCTGTTTGCGTGCATTTGAAGGATACGACCTACACGCTCACGCTTACCTTTAGTAGAGTTTTGGATGTAAGATCCAGAACTTAAAGTACCAGAGTAAACACGGAAGAATGTAAGTTTCCCAACGTAAGGATCTGTCATTACTTTGAAAGCTAATGCAGCGAATGGGCCTTCATCGCTAGATTCACGAGTTACTTCTTCTTCAGTATCAGGAATGATACCTTTAATTGCAGCTACGTCAATAGGAGCTGGAAGATAATCAATAACTGCGTCTAACATTTTTTGAACACCTTTGTTTTTGAACGCAGATCCACAGATTACTGGGTAGAATTCTACATTTAAAGTACCTTTACGAATTGCAGCTTTTAGCTCATCGTTAGAGATTTCTTCTCCACCAAGGTATCTTTCCATTAAGTCTTCATCAAGTTCTGCTACTGCTTCAACTAACTTTTCACGGTATTCTTCAGCTTGTTCTTGGTATTCTTCAGGAATTTCTTTATCAACGATATCAGTTCCTAAATCATTACCATAGAATGTAGCCTTCATTTCTACAAGGTCGATAATACCTTCAAATTGATCCTCAGCACCAATTGGTAATTGAATTGGATGAGCATTCGCTTGAAGACGATCATGTAGAGTTGAAACAGAGTATAAGAAGTCAGCACCAATTTTGTCCATTTTATTAACGAACACAACACGTGGTACGCCATATGTTGTTGCTTGACGCCATACTGTTTCAGTTTGTGGCTCAACACCTGATTGAGCATCAAGAACTGCTACTGCACCATCAAGTACACGTAAAGAACGTTCAACTTCAACAGTGAAGTCTACGTGTCCTGGAGTATCAATGATGTTTACACGATGACCTTTCCACGACGCAGTTGTCGCCGCAGAAGTAATCGTGATTCCACGTTCTTGTTCTTGCTCCATCCAGTCCATCTGAGATGCACCTTCATGAGTTTCACCGATTTTGTGGATACGTCCAGTGTAATAAAGAACACGCTCAGTTGTTGTTGTTTTACCAGCATCAATATGAGCCATGATTCCGATATTACGAGTATTCTTTAAGGAGAACTCTCTTGCCATTGGGTAATTTCTCCTTCCTTATAGGAAATTTAGTTTGATTAGATTGTATTGATTACCAACGATAGTGAGCAAATGCTTTATTTGCTTCAGCCATCTTATGAGTATCTTCACGTTTCTTAACTGCTGCACCAGTGTTGTTAGCAGCATCTAGAATTTCGTTAGCTAAACGCTCTTCCATCGTTTTTTCTCCACGAAGACGAGCGTAGTTTACTAACCAACGTAAACCTAAAGTTGTACGACGATCTGGACGTACTTCTACAGGTACTTGGTAGTTAGCACCACCTACACGACGTGCTTTAACTTCAAGAACTGGCATGATGTTTTTAAGTGCTTGTTCAAACACTTCCATTGCATCATTACCTGAACGTTCTTTAATTAAATCGAAAGCATTGTAAAGTACAGATTGTGCTTTACCTCTTTTTCCGTCGATCATAATTCTGTTTACTAAACGTGTAACAAGCTTTGAATTGTAAATTGGATCTGGTAACACATCTCTTTTTGCTACAGGACCTTTACGTGGCATGTTATGTCCTCCCTTCATCTAAGTTTTTATTTTTAATGTCTTATAACATTATTTTTTAGCAGCTTTTGGACGTTTTGTACCGTATTTAGAACGGCCTTGCATACGTCCATCAACACCAGCAGTATCTAACGCACCACGAACGATGTGATAACGTACCCCCGGTAAATCTTTTACACGTCCACCACGGATAAGAACAACACTGTGCTCTTGTAAGTTGTGGCCAATACCAGGAATGTATGCTGTTACTTCAATTCCGTTTGTTAAACGAACACGAGCATATTTACGAAGCGCTGAGTTAGGTTTCTTCGGCGTCATCGTACCTACACGAGTACATACACCACGTTTTTGAGGTGAAGATACGTTAGTTTGCTCTTTTTTGAAGCTGTTGTAACCTTTGTTTAATGCAGGTGATTTAGATTTCTCTACTTTGCTTACGCGACCTTTACGCACTAATTGATTAATAGTAGGCATTATTGTTTTCCTCCCTTCACTTTTTAATACCACACATCCAGGTGGTTCATATTTAGGCAAAAACAAAGTTTCTGCATTTATGAATCTGCAAAAACATCTATTTTACCGGATTATAGCTACAGCTGCAGCTCCCACTTCTATTCCACAAGCTCTTCCAAGCTTTTTCATAGATGAAACTGTTGTTAAAGGGACTTTTTGAGTTTCTGCTGTTTGAATAACCTTTTGGATAATTCTATAATCAGCATCTTCTGCTATAATGATCTCTTTAACTTCATTATTCATAAGAGCTTTGACTGATTGCTTAGTACCAACAATGATTTCATTTGCCTGTGATACTTTATCATAAGACATAAGCTTATATCCTCCAAAGCAACAGGTTTAAGATTGGAACACCTTGAATATAGTAACATTGCGCGAGACGGATGTCAACAATCATCTAAAAAAACTTTATTCATCCATTTCTTCACAGCTTACAAGGATTATATTTGATAAACTCCAGTAAAAATCATTGGGGGATTACCCCCCCAATGATGGAGTTATAATCATTAATCTACTGATACTACTTCTTCAACTTGCTCAACTTTAGCAATTGGTTCAGTTTGACGATATCTTGTCATACCAGTACCTGCAGGAACAAGTTTACCAATAATTACATTTTCTTTAAGTCCTAGTAATTCATCACGTTTTCCTTTAATTGCTGCATCAGTAAGAACTCTAGTTGTTTCTTGGAATGATGCGGCAGATAAGAAGGAGTCAGTTTCAAGAGATGCTTTTGTAATACCAAGCAATACTGGACGTCCAGTTGCAGGGCGTTTACCATCTAACAACACTTGTTTGTTAGCATCAGTGAACTGATGAACATCAAGGAGTGTACCTGGTAGTACATCTGTATCACCAGCATCCATGACACGGACTTTACGTAACATTTGTCTTACCATAACCTCTACGTGTTTATCTCCAATTTCTACCCCTTGCATACGGTAAACTTTTTGAACTTCACGTAGTAAATATTGTTGAACTGCTTGAAGATCTTTTACTTTTAGTAATTCCTTAGGATCTATTGAACCTTCTGTCAAGACTTGACCACTCTCAATTTTATCACCTTGAGTAACTTTAAGTCTTGCATTATATGGAGCTGTATAAGAACGGGATTCTACATCACCTTGAATCACTATTTCTTGCTGTTTATCACGAACTTCATTGATCTCAGCTACAACACCATTTATTTCAGAAATGATCGCTTGACCTTTAGGATTCCTTGCTTCAAACAACTCTTGGATACGAGGTAAACCTTGTGTGATATCGTCTCCGGCAACCCCACCTGTATGGAATGTACGCATTGTTAATTGTGTACCAGGCTCACCGATTGATTGAGCAGCAATAATACCAACTGCTTCACCAACTTCTACTTCACTTCCTGTAGCAAGGTTACGTCCGTAACATTTTTTACATACACCATGTCTAGTGTTACAAGTAAATGCAGAGCGAATCCATACTTTATCAATTCCAGCTTCCATAATTTCTACTGCAATATCCTCAGTAATTAATTCATTTTCCTCAACAATTACCTTATCTGTTTCAGGGTGTTTTACAACTTTACGGCAATATCGACCAATTAGACGTTCATCTAATTTTTCAATAATCTCCGTGCCTTCTCTAATTGCCTCAGCTAGAATGCCTCGATCTGTACCACAATCATCATCACGGATGATAACATCTTGGGCAACGTCAACAAGACGACGAGTTAAGTAACCTGAGTCAGCTGTTTTTAAGGCAGTATCCGCAAGACCTTTACGTGCACCGTGTGTAGAGATGAAATACTCTAATACAGTTAAACCTTCACGGAAACTTGATTTGATTGGTAATTCAATGATACGCCCAGCCGGGTTGGCCATTAATCCACGCATACCAGCAAGCTGAGTAAAGTTAGATGCGTTACCACGGGCACCAGAGTCACTCATCATGAAGATCGGGTTACGTTTATCTAGGGACGCCATTAATTTCCCTTGAATATTATCTTTTGCAGCACTCCAGATAGAGATAACACGTTCATAACGCTCATCTTCAGTAATTAAACCTCTTCTGAACTGTTTTAATACGTTATCTACCTTAGCTTGTGCTTCACCGATAATTTCTTGTTTTTCTTTTAATACGATGATGTCAGATACACCAACCGTAATACCAGCTTTTGTAGAGTAACTGAAACCTAGGTTCTTCATGCGATCTAGCATTTTAGATGTTTCAGTAATATGGAATCTTTTGAAGATTTCTGCAATGATTTTCCCTAGAATCCCCTTCTTAAATGGCGGGATTTCATCTAGAGCTGCAACATGTTCTTTCACATCAACAGTTGGAGCTACAAAGTATTTATCAGGTGTTTTCTCTTCAATGTTTTCTTTTGTTGGTTCATTCATGTAAGGGAATGACTCAGGTAAGATTTCATTGAAGATTAACTTACCAACAGAAGTAACAAGCAACATTTTGTTTTGTTCTTCTGTGAATGTTTGATTTTTTAATGAAGATGCTTGAACCGCAACACGTGTATGTAAATGTACATATCCGTTTTGATAAGCAAGTAGTGCTTCATTCGTATCTTTAAAGATCATACCTTCACCAATTGCACCAGCACGCTCTAATGTTAAGTAATAGTTACCTAATACCATATCCTGAGAAGGAGTAACAACTGGCTTACCATCCTTAGGATTAAGGATATTTTGAGCTGCTAGCATTAAAATACGTGCTTCAGCTTGTGCCTCAGCTGATAATGGTACGTGAACGGCCATTTGGTCACCGTCAAAGTCCGCATTATAAGCAGTACATACTAGTGGGTGAAGACGAATTGCACGACCTTCTACTAAAGTTGGTTCGAAGGCTTGAATTCCTAATCTATGAAGAGTTGGTGCACGGTTTAGTAAAACTGGATGTTCTTTAATAACTGATTCTAAAACATCCCATACTTCTGGCTGCACTCTCTCAATTTTACGTTTAGCACTCTTAATGTTATGAGCTAATCCTTTTTCAACTAACTCTTTCATAACAAATGGTTTAAACAGTTCTAGCGCCATCTCTTTTGGTAAACCACATTGATACATCTTAAGGTTTGGACCTACAACGATAACAGAACGACCAGAGTAGTCAACACGCTTACCTAATAAGTTCTGACGGAAACGTCCTTGTTTACCTTTTAACATATGTGAAAGTGATTTTAACGGACGATTACCTGGTCCTGTAACAGGGCGTCCACGACGTCCATTATCAATAAGAGCATCAACTGCTTCTTGAAGCATACGCTTCTCATTTTGAACGATAATGCTTGGTGCTCCAAGATCTAATAAACGCTTAAGACGGTTGTTACGGTTAATAACACGTCTGTATAAATCATTTAAATCAGAAGTAGCAAAACGTCCACCATCAAGCTGTACCATTGGACGTAATTCAGGTGGGATAACAGGAAGTACATCAAGAATCATCCAAGATGGTTCATTTCCTGAGTTACGGAATGCTTCAAGTACTTCTAGACGTTTAATTGCACGTGTACGACGCTGTCCTTGAGCTGTTTTTAACTCTTCTTTTAAAGAATCCACTTCTTTATCTAGATCAATATCTGATAATAGCTTTTTAATAGCTTCTGCACCCATAGATGCTTGGAAGGTATTACCGTACTTTTCACGGTAAGCTCGGTATTCTTTTTCAGAAAGTAATTGTTTTTTCTCAAGAGGAGTATCACCAGTTTCAGTTGTTACATAAGAAGCAAAATAAATAACTTCTTCTAAAGCACGTGGTGACATGTCTAGCACAAGCCCCATACGACTTGGAATTCCCTTGAAATACCAAATATGCGATACAGGAGCAGCTAATTCAATATGTCCCATTCTTTCACGACGTACTTTTGCACGAGTTACTTCAACTCCACAACGATCACAAACTACACCTTTATAGCGAACTCTTTTATATTTACCGCAATGACATTCCCAGTCTTTTGTTGGTCCAAAGATACGTTCGCAAAACAGACCATCTTTTTCTGGTTTTAATGTACGGTAATTGATTGTTTCTGGTTTCTTAACCTCACCAAAGGACCAAGAACGAATCTTGTCAGGTGAAGCTAAGCCGATGCTCATATATTCAAAATTATTTACATCTATCAAGGGGCCTACCTCCCTTTTCGTCTTCAGGTTCTACCCAATTTAAATGGCTGTATTTGAGTCAAGTTTAAAGTTCTTTTTAGTAGAAAGTTAAACTGCTATGTAAAAGCAAATTCATACTACATAATAAGGTTCATTAAACGGAGAGGTTAAACCTCCCCGCGTATGAATTCCTTAGTAAAACTTAAACTTTTATTATTCTTTCACTACTGTATCTTTTTCTAATTCAACAGCTTCAGGCTCTGGTTCTGGTTGATCATTCACCGCAAGACCTTCAGCTTGTTGTGAATCATCTTCATCATCAAGGTCTCTCATCTCGATTTCTTGCTCGTCACTTGAAAGCATTTTTACATCCATACCTAAACTTTGAAGTTCTTTAATCAATACTTTAAATGATTCAGGAACACCAGGCTCAGGGACATTTTCGCCTTTAACAATGGCTTCATATGTTTTCACACGACCAACGACGTCATCAGATTTAACAGTAAGTATCTCTTGAAGTGTATAAGCAGCACCATATGCTTCAAGTGCCCATACCTCCATCTCACCAAATCTTTGACCACCGAATTGAGCTTTACCACCTAGTGGCTGTTGAGTAACTAATGAGTATGGTCCAGTTGAACGGGCATGAAGTTTATCATCAACCATGTGAGCAAGTTTGATCATATACATAATCCCAACTGATACACGGTTATCGAATGGTTCACCAGTACGTCCATCATATAAAACAGTTTTAGCATCACGAGCCATGCCTGCTTCTTCTAATGTTGACCATACATCTTCCTCACGCGCACCATCAAATACTGGTGATGCAACATGAATACCAAGTTTTCGAGCAGCCATACCTAGGTGCAGCTCTAATACCTGACCGATATTCATACGTGAAGGAACTCCTAGAGGGTTTAACATGATATCAACAGGAGTACCGTCTGGTAAATAAGGCATATCTTCTTCCGGAAGGATACGAGAGATAACCCCTTTATTACCATGTCGTCCAGCCATTTTATCTCCCTCAGAGATTTTACGTTTTTGAACGATATAAACACGAACTAATTGGTTAACACCTGGTGGTAATTCATCACCGTCTTCACGGTTGAACACTTTAACATCAAGAATAATACCTTCTCCACCATGTGGTACACGGAGTGATGTATCACGAACTTCACGTGCTTTTTCACCAAAGATTGCATGTAAAAGTCTTTCCTCTGCTGTTAACTCTGTTACACCCTTAGGCGTTACTTTACCAACTAGTAGATCTCCGTCTTTTACTTCTGCACCAACTCGGATAATTCCACGCTCATCTAAGTTTCTTAATGCATCTTCCCCAACGTTAGGGATATCACGTGTAATTTCTTCAGGTCCTAATTTAGTATCACGAGATTCAGACTCATATTCTTCAATATGAATAGATGTATACACATCATCTTTCACAAGTCTTTCACTCATGATAATAGCATCCTCATAGTTATAACCATCCCATGTCATGAAGGCAACCATTACGTTTCTACCTAATGCAAGCTCACCTTTTTCCATAGATGGACCGTCAGCAAGGATTTCACCTTTTACTACTTCATCGCCTTCACTTACGATTGGACGTTGATTATAGCAGGTACCTTGGTTCGATCGGATAAACTTTAACATACTATATTTATCAAGATTTCCTTTAACCTTTTGACCGTCAACTTCCTCATATCGACGTACCCAAACGTTCTTCGCTTCAACACGCTCAACAACACCTGGGTGTTTACAGATAACAGCAGCTCCTGAATCTTTACCAGAAACATATTCCATACCTGTACCAACAATAGGTGCTTCCGGATTCATTAATGGTACTGCTTGACGTTGCATGTTCGCTCCCATTAATGCACGGTTTGAGTCATCATTCTCCAAGAACGGAATACATGCTGTTGCAGCAGATACAACCTGTTTAGGAGATACATCCATATAGTCAATACGATCTCTATTAACAACTGTGTTTTCACCACGGAAACGTGCAACAATATCATTATCTATAAATGACCCATCTTCTGCTAACCTAGCATTTGCTTGGGCAACTACATAGTTATCCTCTTCATCAGCAGTTAAATAGTCAATTCTAGCTGTTACTTTACCAGTTTCAGGATCAACTCGGCGATATGGTGTTTCGATGAAGCCGAAACGATTTACTTTCGCATATGAGGAAAGTGAGTTGATCAACCCGATATTAGGACCCTCTGGAGTCTCAATTGGACACATACGACCATAGTGAGAATAGTGAACGTCACGAACTTCGAAGCCAGCACGTTCACGAGTTAAACCACCCGGTCCTAATGCTGATAAACGACGTTTATGTGTTAACTCACCTAGTGGATTTGTTTGATCCATAAATTGAGATAACTGAGAGCTACCGAAGAACTCTTTAATAGAAGCAATTACAGGACGAATATTAATAAGTTGTTGCGGAGTAATTGTATTCGTGTCTTGAATAGACATTCTCTCACGAACAACACGTTCCATTCTTGATAAACCAATTCTAAACTGGTTTTGCAGTAATTCCCCTACTGAACGTAATCTACGGTTTCCAAGGTGATCGATATCATCTGTATCACCAACACCATGTAGAAGGTTAAAGAAGTAACTAATAGAAGATAAAATATCTGCAACTGTAATATTTTTAACAGCTTCTTCTACATAAGCGTTACCTAATACATTAATAACCTTTTCACCTTCTGGGTCATTAGGTGCATAAATCTTAATAGATTGAATCGTTACTTCATCCTCAGTAACACCGCCTGATGGGTGTTCTTGTTTAAATCCAACACCACTTTCAAGATTCGGTATAATGCGGTCTAACGTTCTTCTATCAATCATTGTACCTTTTTCTGCAATGATTTCTCCTGTTTCAGGATCTACTAAAGTTTCTGCTAGTCTTTGATTAAAAAGACGATTTTTAATATGAAGCTTTTTATTAATTTTATAGCGACCAACATTCGCTAGATCATAGCGTTTTGGATCAAAAAATCTAGAGTCTAATAAACTCTTTGCATTTTCAACAGTTGGTGGCTCACCAGGACGAAGTCGCTCGTAAATTTCAAGCAAAGCCTTTTCTGTACTTTCCGTATTATCTTTATCAAGAGTATTACGTAAGTACTCATTTTCACCTAATAAATCGATGATTTCTTGATCAGAGCCAAACCCAAGAGCACGTAAGAGAACCGTTACCGGTAATTTACGAGTACGATCTATACGCACATAAACAACATCTTTGGCGTCAGTTTCGTATTCTAACCAAGCCCCACGGTTTGGAATAACAGTCGCAGTAAAGCCTTTTTTACCATTTTTATCGACCTTTGCACTGTAATATACACTTGGTGAACGGACTAGCTGAGAAACGATAACACGCTCTGCTCCGTTGACAACAAATGTACCTGTCTCTGTCATGAGAGGGAAATCTCCCATAAAGACATCCTGATCTTTTACTTCACCAGTTTCCTTGTTAATTAAACGAACCTTAACACGTAATGGCGCCGAATAGGTAACATCGCGTTCTTTTGATTCCTCAACAGGGTACTTAGGATCCCCCAAGCTATAATCAATAAACTCTAGCGAGAGGTTACCAGTGAAATCCTCAATTGGAGAAATATCTTGAAACATTTCTCTTAAGCCCTCATCAAGAAACCACTGATAGGAAGAGGTTTGAATCTCAATAAGATTTGGTAATTCTAACACTTCACTAATGCGTGCATAACTTCTACGTTGGCGGTGTCGTCCATACTGAACTAGTTGACCTGTCAACTCATTCACCCCTCAAATCAAGCGTAATAGGATCTTGCGTCGTACTATTATGTATACCTTTTTTAGACAGACGAATAAGAGAACTCACATATGATCATTCTCTTTAAAAAACAATATCTTAACATACTACCAATAAAAAATCTGTAATAAAACATAGGAAAATGCAAGTACTGACGCAAGGAAAAAACAAAAAATAAAAAGGGTTTCTAGTAAGAAAACCACAATTTTAAAACGTACTTTTGATTTTAATAGTATTCCCATAAAACTAATTTCTATACATCTTTTCCCTTGAAAATTAGATAGTTATGGAAATTATATATTGGCATTTTATAATACTAACACAACAAAAAAATGGAGTCAACTCTTTTTTGCTTTTATGATATAATAGCCTTTTTTCTTTTCCACAACTTCCACTTCATTAAACATTTCATTTAATTTATCCATCGCTGATGGTGCTCCCTGTTTTTTTTGGATAACAATCCATAACTCACCCTCATGCACTAGATGATCGAAACTTTTTTCGAAAATAGAGTGAACAACTTGTTTCCCCGCACGAATTGGTGGATTTGTTAAAACAGCAGCATACTTCCGGTCTTCACTAATGTTTTCAAATTGATTACTTTGAAAGATATTTACATTCTCGACTTTGTTAAGAGCAGCATTATCTTTTGCTAACTCTATTGCCCGTTCATTAATATCAATCATATCTACTTGTCTGTTAAAACTCTTTGCAAGAGACAATCCAATCGGCCCATATCCACAACCAACATCTAGAAAATCACCACTTACATCAGGCGGTAAGAACGATTCTATTAAAAGACGGGAACCAAAATCTACTTCATTTTTCGAAAACACTCCACGATCACTTTGAAACGTAAAAAGAAAATCCTTTAATTGAAATGTCCATGTTTTACGGTCACTTTCAACAGTTGGCTTCTCAGAATAATAATGATTACTCATAAAAGTTCCTCCTCTTACAGAAGAATAGGTTTTACATCACCCTTGCATTTTATACGTATTAAATAAAATTTAATGATAAAAAAATTACTTCCTACAAAATGCACATAGATGCATTAGTTACTTCAATTATTCTAAAGTACAAAAAAGCTCGCCTTTAACCGGCGAGCTTTTTATATAGTACATTTATTACTTAACTTCTACAGAAGCTCCAACTTCTTCAAGTTTAGCTTTTAATTCTTCAGCTTCTTCTTTAGAAACGCCTTCTTTAAGTGGTTTTGGAGCGTTATCTACTAATTCTTTAGCTTCTTTTAAGCCTAAGCCAGTAGCTTCACGTACAACTTTGATAACCTTGATTTTTTGTCCGCCAGCACTTGCAAGTACTACGTCAAATTCAGTTTGCTCAGCAGCAGCTTCGCCACCAGCAGCAGCAACAGCTACAGGAGCCGCAGCAGTTACACCAAACTCTTCTTCGATTGCTTTAACTAAGTCGTTTAATTCTAAAACAGTCATATTTTTAACTGCTTCAATGATTTGTTCTTGAGTCATTATAATTTCCTCCTTGTTTTTCCTGTTAATATTTTATTAGTAAAGACATACTAGATTGTACTGATTAAGCACCTTGTTCTTCTTTTTGTTCTGCAACTGCTTTAGTAGCAAGAGCAAAGTTACGGATAGGAGCTTGAAGTACGCTAAGCAACATAGAAAGTAAGCCTTCGCGTGATGGAAGTTCAGCAAGAGCTTTAACTTCTTCAACACTAGCAACATTACCTTCAATTACACCAGCTTTAATTTCAAGAGCTTCGTGTTTTTTAGCGAAGTCATTTAAAATTTTAGCCGGAGCTACAACATCATCATTACTGAATGCAATTGCGTTAGGTCCTGTTAATACATCGTTAAGACCAGTAAGCTCAGCTTGCTCAACAGCACGACGAGTCATTGTGTTTTTGTAAACTTTGAAGTCAATCCCTGCTTCACGTAATTGCTTACGTAATTCAGTTACTTCACTTACAGTTAATCCGCGGTAATCAACAACGATAGTAGATTTACTTTCACGGAACTTAGTAGAAATTTCGTCTACGATCTGTTTCTTTTGTTCGATAATTGCGCTCATTGTTACACCTCCTGTTAGATTCATGTAACACTAGTACCGTTCGGTGATGGTCATTAAAAAACCTCCACAAGACATGGAGGTTTTGTACATACAATAAGCAAAATCATGCTTTATTCGTAAATACACCTCGGCAGGATATTTAAGCTTATAAAAGCTCCTACTGTCTACGGTATAGCGATATTCGTTTTAAACAACATTGATAATTATATATAAACTTCTATACGAAGTCAATAGTTATTATTTTACAGCGAAGCTAGAAGAATCTACTTTCACACCAGGTCCCATAGTAGAAGTAGCACTTACGCTCTTCATATAAGTACCTTTTGCTGCAGAAGGCTTAGCTTTTAATAAAGTTTCATAAACTGTTGTAAAGTTCTCTACAAGTTTGCTATCTTCAAATGATACTTTTCCGATAGGAACATGGATGATACCAGCTTTATCAAGACGGTATTCAACTTTACCAGCTTTGATTTCATTAACAGCTTTTGTTACATCAAAAGTAACTGTTCCAGTTTTAGGGTTTGGCATTAAACCTTTCGGTCCTAATACACGTCCTAATTTACCAACTTCACCCATCATGTCTGGAGTTGCAACGATTACGTCAAACTCAAACCAACCTTGTTGGATTTTGTTGATAAAGTCTGCATCACCAACATAATCAGCACCTGCTGCTTCAGCTTCTTTCGCTTTTTCAC
Organism: Metabacillus sp. YM-086; assembly: GCF_048059995.1. Lineage (NCBI taxonomy): Bacteria > Bacillati > Bacillota > Bacilli > Caryophanales > Bacillaceae > Metabacillus > Metabacillus sp. YM-086. The sequence continues at coordinate 39,753 of NZ_JBLUOI010000029.1, forward strand.
CTTTGGCAAATACTAATACACGTTGAGTTTTACCAGTACCATTTGGAAGTACTACTGCTCCACGGATTTGTTGGTCAGCTTTCTTAGGATCAACACCTAAACGGAAAGCAACTTCTACAGTTGCATCAAATTTTGCGATGCTAGTCTTTTTAACTAGTTCTACTGCTTCTTGTACAGAGTAGAAATTTGAACGATCTACTAATTTAGCAGCTTCTAAAAACTTTTTACCTTTTTTAGCCATTTTTGTTTCCTCCTTAGTGGTTTTAGCGGAATAACCTCCCACGAATAAAGGTTGCGAACTTGTTTTTAAGCAAACTCGCAACCCCTTAACACAACTTGACTAATTAAAATTAGTCTTCGATAACGATACCCATGCTACGTGCAGTACCTTCTACCATACGCATTGCTGACTCAACACTAGCTGCGTTTAAATCAGGCATTTTTGTTTCAGCGATTTCACGTACCTTGTCACGCTTAACAGTCGCTACTTTATTACGGTTTGGTTCACCAGAACCAGACTCAATTCCAGCTGCTTTCTTAAGTAGTACAGCAGCAGGAGGAGTTTTCGTAATAAATGTAAATGAACGATCCTCGAATACTGTGATTTCAACTGGAATGATTAATCCAGCTTGTTCAGCCGTACGAGCGTTGAACTCTTTACAGAATCCCATGATATTAACACCAGCTTGACCTAATGCAGGACCAACTGGTGGAGCTGGATTAGCTTTAGCTGCAGGAATTTGCAATTTTACAATTTTAATTACTTTTTTAGCCACGAGACACACCTCCTTAAGTCCGTGATGTGGTAATGGGGTATATTACCCTCCCACTCATCTAGCCACTCGAGTTTCGAATGGTCATAATTAGAGCAACTCACAAATGAGTTTACCTACCCTTATACTTTCAGAAATAGAAATTTCTGATCAAAATAATATCTCAAGTCTCGAGACATACTGACCTATGAAATATTACCACTTTTCGAAATTGATTTCAAGTTTTTTTACATTATAATTTCGTTACTTGAGAAAAATCAAGTTCTACAGGTGTTTCACGGCCGAACATATTCACAAGAACTTTAAGTTTATTTTTATCTTGATCGATTTCTTCGATGGAACCTGTGAAATTAGCAAAAGGACCTTCTGTTACTTTAACAGTTTCTTTTAATTCATAATCAATTTCAACACGACGCTCATCCATACCCATGCGTTTCAAAATAAAACTCACTTCATCAGGTAATAGTGGTGTTGGTTTAGACCCATGACCTGCAGAGCCTACGAACCCAGTTACTCCAGGTGTGTTTCGCACAACATACCATGAGTCATCCGTCATGACGATCTCAACTAGCACATAACCTGGGAAAACTTTCTTTTTAACTACTTTCTTCTTGCCATCCTTAATATCTGTTTCTTCCTCTTCAGGTACAACCACGCGGAAGATCTTATCTTCCATTCCCATTGATTCTACACGTTTTTCAAGGTTGGCCTTCACTTTATTCTCATAACCTGAATAGGTGTGTACTACATACCAATTCTTTTCCATAGTTTCAGGACTACTTGTCCTTCCCTCCCCACAATAGGTTGATCAACAAACGATAGCATCTGCTTATATTATTCTTTTTTATACAATGAAAAAACCCGTTTAACGGGTTTTGCAGACAAAGTTTAATATTTTCTATTATAGCACGATTTTCCATTTATTATTCAAAAAACAAACGAATTAAAGAAGAAATACCTAAGTCAATAACCGCAAAGAACACTGCCACAAATGTAACAGTTGAAACAACTGTTATTGTGTACTTTGTAAGCTCTTTACCTTTAGGCCAGCTGACTTTTTTCATTTCACGAGTAACATCTCGGAAAAAACTAATTAAACGTTGCATTGTGCTACCTCCAGGATAATAAGGAAACTTCATTATATGAAATATATAAGTGCTGTACTATTTCGTTTCACGGTGGTTTGTATGCGAATTACATACTTTACAAAATTTATTAACATCCAACCGATCATTTGTGCTTGTACTATTTTTCATCGTTGTATAATTTCTACTTCCACACGATGTGCATGCAAGGATAATCTTTTTACGCATGTCATCACCTACCGCTACGTTTTATTCTTTAAAACTGTATCACAGTAGAATTTTTTCGTCAACAAACGTTCGTATCCTAATCTATATAATTATAAACTAATCTCTCGTAGTTCTAAATAGCGTTCTAGTTTTCTCTTCACTCGTTGGAGAGCGTTATCAATCGATTTAACATGTCTATTCAACTCTTCGGAGATCTCATGGTATGACCTACCGTCCAAATATAAAACTAAAACCTTTCGTTCAAGGTCACTTAATAACTCACCCATCTTTACCTCAATATCATCAAATTCCTCTTGATTGATAATGAGCTCCTCAGGGTCCATCACTTTTGCACCAGTAATAACGTCCATCAGTGTACGATCAGATTCTTCATCATATATTGGCTTGTCTAAAGAAACATAGGAATTCAGTGGAATATGCTTTTGTCGAGTTGCAGTTTTTATGGCGGTAATGATTTGCCTGGTAATACATAGCTCGGCAAATGCTTTAAAAGAAGTGAGCTTGTCCTCCTTGAAGTCACGAATGGCTTTGTATAAACCGATCATTCCCTCTTGGATTATATCTTCCCGGTCAGCACCAATTAGAAAATATGATCTTGCTTTTGCCCGGACAAAATTTCGGTATTTTGTTATTAAATAATCTAGCGCTTCACTTTCTCCAAAATGCACAAGTTCAACTACTTGTTCATCTTCCATTAATTCTAAATCTTCTTTGTTGACTTTGCCCCTGTTGATTGGTGAATTCAAGTCGATCCCCCCGACCGCACGCAAGATAACAATATTATACAGTATTGGTTTTGTAAGCGTCAACCAGCCATAACATAACGCCCTGTTACATGACTGTACATACACACCTATTTTCCTAAGCCTTGCACAGCTGTTGGATATCGTGCATTGCCAAAGGTATTAGATACTACCTACAGATCTCCTCTTCGCCACTTTTCTAATTTCTCAAGAACATCTTCTGGGATGGCAATCTTTGAAGAAGGTCGATTTTCTTCAATCTTCTTCACCTTATGTTTAATCCTGCCTTCAATAGATGTCATTTCATTTAATAACTCTCTAGCTGATTTTCTTAATGCACCTTGTCCAAAGATTGCCCATTGCTCAGTAAAGTCAGAAGTGGCTACATGAACTTGGGTTTTAATATTACTTAATGAAATAGCAAGCTTCTCAATTCTTTCATCAGCTGTTTCATTTTCTCTAGTAAAAATGACTTCAACTCGATAATTTTTCTGTTTTTTCTCAATTCCCTTTACCATATGAGCATCAAATACAATAATGACCCGGTATCCTGTATATGCTTGATATTCAGCCATTTTTTCAATTAACAGATCTCGTGCTCCCGCTAAATCATTTTTCTTAAGGTTTTGTAATTCCGGCCATGTACCGATAATGTTATATCCATCAACCAATAGGATATCCATTTCACTTTACTCCCCTAGAGGATATCTCTTTCTATATACCTCATACATTAAGAGACTAGCTGCTACAGATGCATTTAATGATGTTACATGTCCAACCATTGGCATCTTAACTAAGAAATCACATTTTTCTTTTATAAGACGACCAATCCCCTTACCTTCACTTCCTATAATTAATGCAAGTGACATCTTTCCATCAAGATTACGGTAATCATCTGCTCCTTTTGCATCTGTCCCAACAATCCATACTCCTTTTTCCTTTAGATCATCGATTGTTCTCGCCATATTCGTAACCCTTGCCACAGGGATATGTTCAATTGCACCAGTAGATGACTTTGCTACTGTCGCTGTTAGCCCAACTGCTCTTCGCTTAGGGATCACAATACCATGTGCCCCTACTGCATCAGCCGTTCTCATGATGGATCCGAGGTTATGTGGATCCTCAATTTCATCTAACAATAATAAAAATGGTGGTTCATTTCGTTCTTCGGCTACTTTTAGTAAATCGTCAACATGAACATATTCATAGGCAGCCACCTGGGCAACTACACCTTGATGGTTTCCTTCCACCATCTGATCAATCTTCTTTTTGGGAACAAAATTGATGGTTATACCTCTTTCTTTAGCAAGCTTCGTAATTTGCTGGGCTTGTCCTTTTAAAGAGTTTTCTGCTACCCATATTTTATTAATATCTCTCGATGATTTTAATACCTCGATCACCGGATTACGTCCAATAATAAAATCTTCACTCATGACATCCCCTCCTTTCCATCAATAAATGTAAATGACTTTTGAATTAACTCCTCAAGACGTTCATGCTCTTTTTCTAAGTAAAGGTGTCCAATTAGCGCTTCAAAAGCTGTACTATATCGATAAGTTTGTACATCTGTATTTTTAGGAATTGTCCCTGACTTTGCATTTCTTCCTCTTCTTAACACTGCTTGCTCTTCTTCAGTAAGAAACTCAAGTGAGAAAAAATGGTGTATTGTGCTTGCTTGTGCCTTGGCAGATACAAATCTTTTTGCTTGGTTATGAAGCTGATTAGGACGGATATTGCCTTTAGCTAAAAGATAATGCCTTACATAAATCTCATAAACAGCATCGCCAATATATGCCAAAGCCAAGCTATTTAAGAGCTTGGAATCTTTTATTGTTGGTAATTCTAAAAACATGGTGTTCCTCTTTTCCTATTGAAGGCAGAGCTACAGTAAATCTAAACATGGAGCCCTGCCTATATTAATAAAAATATTCCTTTTTATCTTTATTCCCCAATTATGTGAACCATAATCAACCACGCTTCCATCTCGTACCTTGTGGTGTATCCTCCAAGATGATATTTAGGTCTTTTAATTTATCACGGATTTCATCAGCTAAAGCAAAATTGCGATCTTTTCTTGCTTGAATACGCTGTTGAATCATTTCTTCAATTTCTTCATCCAAAAGATCCGTTGATTCAAATGTTACCCCTAATACTTTACCCAGTTGATCAAATTGATCTAAGAAAGCTTGAATCACTTCAGTTGATGTATTCTGTTCCTGCAAATAGTAATTTGCTTGTTTTGATAAATCAAATAGAACAGAAATTGCATTGGCTGTATTAAAGTCATCATCCATTTCTTGTTTAAATTGCTGTTGATAGTTTTTAATTTTTGTTAGCCATTCTTCGTTATTATCTGTTAAATTTGTGCTGCTGTTTTTACGGTGCTTTAAATTCCCATATGATGTTGTTAAACGTTCAAACGCGTTCTTTGTACTCTCTAACAACTCCTGAGAGAAGTTGATTGGATGCCTATAATGAACAGACAGCATAAAGAAACGAACAATTTGTGGATCGATTTCTTTAATAATATCGTGAACTAAAACAAAGTTCCCTAAAGACTTTGACATCTTTTCATTATTAATATTAATATATCCGTTGTGTAACCAATACTTAGCAAACTGCTTACCTGTTACAGCTTCAGATTGAGCAATTTCATTTTCATGATGTGGGAATGTTAAGTCCTGACCACCAGCATGAATGTCAATTGTGTCACCTAAATATTTTTTTGCCATAGCAGAGCACTCAATATGCCAGCCAGGTCGACCATGTCCCCACGGACTTTCCCAGGAAATTTCTCCTTCTTTTGCTGATTTCCAAAGAACAAAATCTAGAGCATCCTGCTTTTTATCCCCTACTTCAATTCTATTTCCTAAGCGAAGTTCCTCGATCGATTGATGTGAAAGCTTTCCATACTCTTTAAATTCTCTTGTCTTATAATAAACATCGCCGCCCGCTTCATAAGCAAAGCCTTTATCAATTAAAGCTTGGATAAAATCAATAATAATATCAATGTTTTCTGTTACACGAGGATGTGTGGTCGCACGTTTGCAGCCAAGTGCTGTTACATCTTCAAAATATGCGTCAATAAACCGATCTGCAATGGTAGGAACATCTTCCCCCAATTCGTTAGCAGCTTTAATTAACTTATCGTCCACATCTGTGAAATTTGAGATATAGTTCACTTCATAGCCGCTATACTCTAGGTATCTTCTTACCGTATCATAAACAATTGCAGGTCTAGCATTTCCTATATGAATATAATTATAAACGGTTGGACCACAAACATACATTTTTACCTTTCCTGGTTCTAGAGGCTCAAACGTTTCTTTTTGTCTCGTTAGCGTATTGTACAACTTTATTGTCATAGTCATTCTTTCCTTTCCTTAGGTGTTGTACTTCATCTCTTAATTGTTTTAGCTCCACTTCTAATTCTTTAAAACGATCTGACACTGGATCTGGTAAATCTGAATGGTTTAAATCCTGGCCGACTCTCTTTCCATTTTGGATCACGACTCTTCCAGGAATTCCAACAACAGTAGAGTGATCTGGCACATCTTTTAGGACAACAGATCCTGCTCCTATCTTTGAGTATGCTCCAACAGTAATAGAGCCTAATACCTTTGCTCCTGTAGCAATTAGCGCATTGTCTTTAATGGTCGGATGCCTTTTCCCTTTTTCTTTTCCCGTTCCGCCAAGTGTTACTCCCTGGAAGACCGTCACATTGTCTCCAATTTCACATGTTTCACCGATAACAACGCCCATTCCATGGTCAATAAAGAAACGGCGCCCAATTCTTGCAGCAGGATGAATCTCAACTCCTGTAAAAAACCTGCTTATCTGCGAAATAGCCCTAGCTAAGAAAAAGAGCTTCTTTTTGTAAAAAGCATGAGCAATACGATGGCTCCAAATGGCATGTAATCCTGAATAAGTTAAAATAACTTCAAAATAATTTCTTGCTGCGGGATCTTGCTCAAAAACAACCTCTACGTCTTCTTTCATCATTTTCAACATAAATTTCCCCTCCAATCATAAACTTTATTAAATATTTTCTGAGAATATAAAAAAGCGCCTCTGCAACATGACAGAGACGCTTGAATGCGCGGTTCCACTCTGTTTAGGAAAGAGTTATACGATCACTCTAACCTCAACTTTAACTCTGTAACGTAGAGGGTACGCCTTTGCTTACTAGTCTACATGACGTTTAGCAAAGGACTCTAAGGTGCACTTCAAGAATTACTTCACTTAAACCCCTTCCAGCCGATGAGGGTTCTCTCTAAAAGGAAATAAAACTCTACTCTCCTTATCAACGCTTTAAATATAGTTTAACAATACTATATTACATTTTTATGCAAATGTTAACTGAATCATCTTCATAATGTACAATTTGTTACAAAAAAACGTTGGAGGTTCATTTTCAGATTGCATTTCTTCGTAAATTCAACAATAAGCTTGATGAAAGAAGGCTTCATTTTTTTGATTTAAAAGCGACCATTGAACTCAACTAATTACATTTTGTAATCTAGCTAAAACGGTAGATTTCCCTAAAACCGCAATCGATTTTGGCAAATCTGGGCCATGTGTTTGACCTGTTATCGCTACACGAATCGGCATAAATAAATTTTTCCCTTTTTGTCCTGTTGCTTTCTGGACAGCCTTTATCATTGTTTTCACTGTATCAGCTGAAAATTCATCGCTTTGATTGATTTCACTGACAAATGCTGATAAAACTTCAGGAACTTGCTCTCCTGCAAGAACATCCTTGGCTTCCTCTTCATAAGAAATCTCTTCTTTAAAGAAAAGCTCCGTTAAATCAACAATTTCTGCTCCAAAGTTCAATTGTTCTTGATAGAGCGCAATTAATTGATGAGTTCTTTCCTGTTCTTCATCGCTCATGTTTTCCGACACTTTCCCCGCTTTAATTAAATGCGGCAAGCAAAGTGGAATTAATTTTTCAAGATCTAGTTGCTTAATATATTGATTATTCATCCAAGCTAATTTATGTGTATCAAAGACAGCTGGAGATTTAGAAAGACGATTCGCATCAAAGATTTCAATTAATTGATCCTTTGTAAATACCTCTTCTTCTCCGCCCGGTGACCAACCAAGTAATGAAATAAAATTAAATAATGCTTCTGGTAGATAACCAAGCTCTTCATATTGCTCAATAAATTGAATGATTGATTCATCACGTTTACTTAATTTTTTGCGATTTTCATTTACGATTAATGTCATATGACCGAATACAGGAATATCCCAGCCAAACGCTTCATAAATCATCAATTGCTTTGGCGTATTAGAAATATGGTCTTCCCCTCTTAGTACATGTGAAATCCCCATTAAGTGGTCATCAACAGCTACTGCAAAATTATAAGTAGGTGTTCCGTCCTTCTTCACAATAACAAAGTCACCCATTCCTTCTGACTCAAAGGAAATATCACCTTTTACCATGTCATTAAAACGGTACTCTTTATTAGTAGGTACTCGAAAACGAATGCTTGCTTGAAGCCCTTGTGATTCTAATTCATTTTGTTCTTCTTTTGTTAAGTTAGCATGCTTACCTGAATACTGAGGTGTTTCACCTCTCGCCATTTGTTCTTCGCGTTCTTTTTCCAGCTCTTCTTCTGTACAATAACATTTATAAGCTAAACCTTTGTCTAGAAGCTCTTCGTAATATTTCTTGTAAATATCATTTCTCTCTGATTGGCGATATGGACCATATTCTCCTCCAACATCAATACTTTCATCCCAATCAATTCCTAACCATTTTAAGTACTTTAATTGACTTTCTTCTCCACCAGCAATATTACGTTTCTTATCAGTATCTTCAATACGGATAATAAATTTTCCACCTTGATTTTTAGCGAATAAATAATTAAATAATGCTGTTCTTGCATTTCCGATATGTAAATGTCCAGTTGGACTTGGTGCATAACGAACTCTAACTTCCTTTGTCATCTTTGGTACCTCCGTCTTTTTGACTCTTTGTTTCCAAGCTGCTTAGAAATACAAGCAACCCTTAGTAATAACCCTTATGTAAAATTATGAATAACGTATAAGACCAGACCTAATTTTACCACCAAAATAAAGCAGATACAAAATAAATAAACAAACTAATTTATGCTATGTACGCTGCTGAATAAGGACTGTTGCCATTGAAGCAATCCCCTCTTGTCTACCTGTAAAACCTAATTTTTCAGTTGTTGTTGCTTTTACATTCACTTGTGATACATCAGCTTCTAATAATTCAGCAATCCTATTTCTCATATCTTCAATATATGGAGCCATTTTTGGCTTTTGCGCAATGATTGTACAATCAATATTGCCTAGTTCATACCCTTTATTTTTCACAATCTCCCACACATGTTTTAATAACCTTGCAGAATCCGCATCTTTAAAAGTGGGATCTGTATCAGGGAAGTGTTTCCCAATATCCCCTTCACCTATTGCACCTAAGCAAGCATCTGCAACAGTATGTAATAATACATCAGCATCTGAATGACCTAATAACCCCTTTTCGTACGGAATCTCAATTCCTCCAATGATCAATGGGCGACCTTCCACTAATTGATGTACATCAAAACCTTGTCCAACTCTTATCATTATTATTCCCACTTTCTATAACCTAATAGACACTATGAAATTTACATCTTTCTCTTCGACAAAATTGCTTCTGCTATGTAAAGGTCCTCGGGTGTTGTTATTTTAATATTCGTATATTCACCAGCAACGATTGAAACCGCTTGGTCTACTCTTTCTAGAAGACTCGCATCATCTGTTCCCAGAAAGTTTTCTCTCACTGCTTTTTCATGTGCTTCTAAAATAATTGGTAAATGGAACGCTTGTGGAGTTTGAATTGACCAAAGTGAAGATCGTTCAACTGTTTCAACTACCACTCCATCTTTCGCTCTCTTTATTGTATCTTTAACTGGCACAGCAAGTGTTGCCGCACCGGTTAGGATTGTTTTTGACAAGAGTGCCTCTATACTTTCATGAGTAAGAAAAGGTCTTGCTCCATCATGCACAAGAACTAAATCTCCCTCTTCCACAGCCTTTAGCCCATTATAAACACTGTATTGGCGCTCTTGTCCACCAGATACTAATTGTTTGATTTTGGATATACGGTATTTTTTTATCAGCTGTTGAAAATCAGCCTTTTCTGCATCATTGATTACTAATATAATACCCTTGCAATAGGAATGTTCTTCAAAAACCTTTAGTGTATGTATAATAATTGGAATCTGTTCTAGTTCAATAAACTGCTTATTCTTACCTGCATTCATCCGTTTCCCCTGACCAGCAGCAGGTATTATGACTTGATAATTCATTGGAGTTACTCCTTCAATAATTCAGTATAACATCATAATAAAAGATTCCTCTCTATATGTAAAACAGCCCATGAGACATAGAGTTAAATGCTTCATGGGCTGAGGTATATTATAATGCTTTTTCTAATAACTTGGGTTTTGCAAAGATCATTCTTCCAGCCGAAGTCTGAAGAACACTTGTTACAAGCACATCGATATGCTTTCCAATGTAATTTCGACCATCCTCAACAACAATCATTGTTCCATCGTCTAGATAGGCAACACCTTGATTATGCTCTTTCCCATCCTTAATGACCTGAACATTCATTTCTTCACCAGGTAACACGACAGGCTTAACCGCATTTGCCAAATCATTAATATTCAAAACATGAACCTTTTGTAATTCACATACCTTATTTAGGTTAAAATCATTTGTCACAACAACACCAGATGTGAGTTTTGCAAGCTTAACGAGTTTACTATCTACCTCTTGTATTTCCTCAAAATCACCTTCGTAAATTTCTACATTTATAGAAAGCTCTTTTTGAATACGGTTTAAGATATCAAGACCTCTTCTTCCACGATTTCGCTTTAATACATCAGAAGAATCCGCAATATGCTGTAGTTCTTCTAGAACAAACTGAGGGATAACGATTGTTCCTTCTAGAAATCCTGTTTGACAGATATCCGCAATTCGCCCATCTATAATGACACTCGTGTCCAATATTTTAAGCTTTTTATCTTCAGTTTCAACCTCGTCATCAGACATTCCTTTTTTCTTGCCTATTTTATTTTGAACGGTAAAAACATTAATTAGTTCGTCTCGTTTCTTAAATCCTACTTGAAAACCTAAGTATCCAAGCAGAAGCGTTAAAAATATTGGAATAATGGTGTTAAAGACTTGGTACTGGATCGTATTTAATGGGATAACAATAAGAAAAGCAACTATAAGACCAAATATTAATCCTAGACTACCAAATAAAACATCTGTAACAGGGGCTTTTACAACAGCTTCTTCTAAGACCCTGATCCAATTCACAACATAATCGACCAACCAAAATGTTGCCACAAAGAATATGATTGCACCTAGTACTGCTAGCGTATAAGGTGTATTAATAAAAGGTATGTCCTGCATATTCATTAATTCAAGTAGTTGTGGCATAAATAGGATTCCTAACATCCCACCTACACTTAGAAAAAATAGTTGGATTATGCGTTTAATTAACATACCTTCACCTCCTTTTTAATTATTACTACTTTATCCTAATTTGCTTACTTGTGAAATAGATAAATCAAAATGTAAATAGATTGATACATGTCTGTAATCTTGACTATGCCCCAAAAACACATACATTAAAAAACAATTTTAATATACCCTATTTTACAGAAATTAAAACAGTAATCGTAAAACTTTCATGAAATCTTCTTATATATGACGATCAATTAGAAGTTGGTCTTGCAATCTCTTTAATCCCTCTTTTATTTTTTTCGCTCTGACCTCACCAATCCCTTCTACCTCGTCTAACTGTTCTACGGATGCCTTCATAATAAGTTTCAAATTTTTATATGTTGTCACTAAATTTTCAATAATGATTGTAGGCAGTCTCGGAATTTTATTTAAAATGCGATAACCACGTGAAATAACTGGACTGTCTATATTTGTAAAAGAAGAATAGCCTAATAATTTAAACAGAACGGAATCTTCCAATAGCTCAAAGCTCGATAAGTCTTGAAGCTGTTTAATGACTGGGTAAGGATCAACTGACTTATCAACAGCATAATCCTTAATTAAGAGAGCCGCTTCTTCTTCTAACCCTGTCAAAAGTTCCGCTAACTGCAAGCGAATCAGATGTCCTTCAGCTCCAAGTTCATTCACATAATCATTTATTTCATCCTTAATTCTTAGAACCATCTCAAACCTGTGAAGTACTTGAAGGACTTCTTTAAATGTTACTAGCTCTTCTAATTCAAGTGCACCTAGCGTCATGATTGATTGATCTAACACAATTTTATATTTTTCTAATGTTTGAATGGCTTGATTTGCCTTTGTTAAGATAACACCTATATCCCTTAACGCATATCTGAGCTCTCCATGATACAGGGTGATCACATTTCTTCTTTGAGAAATGGCAATGACTAAATTACCCGTTTGTTTCGCTACACGCTCAGCTGTGCGATGTCTCATTCCAGTTTCAGAAGAATAGATAGTAGGGTCAGGAACAAGTTGAGCATTCGCATACATAATTTTATTACCTGAATCACTTAAGATGATAGCTCCATCCATTTTCGCAAGCTCATATAAGTGAGCAGATGAAAATGGACATTCAATTGTAAAGCCTCCATCAATTACTTCCTTTACCTTGTCATTATGACCAACAACAATTAACCCGCCTGTTTTTGCTCGAAGTACATTTTCTATCCCTTCTCTAATAGGTGTTCCAGGCGCTACAAACTGCAAAATTTCATTTAATGTCTTTTCGCCTGACTTACTCTCTATATCTGTCATTTATGATCCCCCTAATGTTTTTTGGAGGGCCTCTGCTACATTTTTTACTCCTATAATTTCTATATCATCTGGTGGATTCCAACCGCCTATATTTGCATGTGGAATGACCGCCCTCTTAAAACCTAGCTTTGCAGCCTCAATCACTCTTTGTTCAATTCTCGACACTCTACGAACCTCACCTGTTAACCCCACTTCCCCAATAATAACGTCAGTTGGTTTTGGTGGTGCATCCTTAAAGCTAGAAGCAATACTAACAGCAACAGCTAAATCAATAGCAGGTTCATCAAGCTTTACGCCTCCGGCAACCTTTAAATATGCATCCTGGTTTTGCAAAAGAAGACCAACACGTTTCTCTAAAACAGCCATTAACAACGGCACTCGATTATGATCTATTCCGGTTGCCATCCTCCTTGGATTTCCAAAACTGGTCGGAGAGATAAGAGCCTGAATTTCAACAAGCACTGATCTGGTACCCTCCATTGAGGCAACAACTGTTGAACCTGCTGCACCCTTAGACCTTTCCTCTAGAAAAATCTCTGATGGATTTTGCACCTCTTCTAAACCAGCTTCTTTCATTTCGAAAATTCCCATCTCATTTGTAGACCCAAAGCGGTTTTTTACAGCACGTAATATTCGATACGTATGATGTCTTTCTCCTTCAAAATAGAGGACTGTATCAACCATATGCTCTAATAGCCTTGGCCCTGCAATTGATCCCTCTTTCGTTACATGACCAACAATGAATACCGCAATACCCTTTGTTTTGGCTATTCTCATTAATTCAGCTGTTGATTCTCTCACTTGAGATACACTACCCGGAGCAGAGCTTATTTCACTATGATAAACAGTTTGAATCGAATCGACCACTACAAAGGCTGGGTTTGTTTCATCGATTGCTTTTGAAATAAAGCTTAAGTCTGTTTCAGATAAAACTAATAATTTATTAGATTTTACTCCTAAGCGATCTGCCCTTAATTTCGTTTGTTTAACTGATTCTTCACCAGATATATATAAAACATCATGACCGTTATCAGCTAATTGAGAGGATACTTGTAATAGCAGTGTTGATTTCCCAATACCAGGATCACCGCCAATTAAAACTAAAGATCCCTTCACAATACCACTTCCGAGTACACGGTTAAATTCTTTAAGGTTTGTAAATATTCTTGGTTCTTGGGTTGTTTCAATTGTTGTGATCGGCGAGGGTTTTTGTACCGTTTGATTGGAATGAGCAAAAACAGCCCTTCGAGGTGACCCAGACTTTAATACTTCTTCTGACATTGTATTCCATTCACCACAACCTGGGCATTTCCCCATCCACTTCGGTGATTCATAGCCACAGGTTTGACAAATAAACTTTACCTTTGCTTTTGCCATAAAATTGTTCCTCTCTTATTAGATTACCAAATAGACAAGTTAATTATGATACTTATCCTTAATTATATAAAACTGAAAGTGCTCTAAAGGGAAATCTTTTCGAAAATTACGTTTAATTCTTATCAGACGGGCAAAAGGGGGATTAATCTTATTCCCAATATCCGTAGTATTATCCATAGGAGAAAAAAGAAAGTGAGGCACACAATTAAAATCGTATGCCTCTAAACATTCTTTATTTAATTAGATTTCACTTCTTCTTTTTCAGCTGTCTTCACAACAAACTCGCCATTTTCCACATCAAGAATAATTTTTTGGCCTTTATCAATTGTACCTTTTAACAGCTCTTCAGAAAGACGGTCTTCCACATTCTTTTGAATCGAACGACGTAATGGTCTTGCACCATATTCTAAGTCAATTCCCTCATCAGCAATTTTCTCTTTCGCAGATTCTGTTAATTCTAATGAAAGATCTTGTTCTTTTAAACGTTTCGTTAATTGATCAGACATAAGCGAAACGATTTCTTTTAAATGCTTTTTCTCTAAAGAATGGAAGACAATGATTTCATCAATACGGTTGATGAACTCAGGACGGAATGCACGTTTTAGCTCATTCATTACCTTATCTTTCATGTCTTTATAGTTTTGTGTTTCATCTTGGATATTAAAGCCAACATATTTATTGCGTTTTAGTTCACTAGCTCCAACGTTAGAAGTCATGATTAAAATCGTATTTCTAAAGTCTACAGTACGCCCTTTAGAATCAGTTAATCTTCCGTCTTCTAATACTTGTAGTAAAATATTAAACACATCAGGGTGGGCTTTTTCAATCTCATCTAAAAGGACAACTGAGTAAGGCTTTCTTCTAACCTTCTCTGTTAACTGACCACCTTCATCATAGCCTACATATCCTGGAGGTGAACCAACCAGTCGTGATGTTGAATGCTTCTCCATATATTCAGACATATCAATACGAATCATCGCATCCTCATCACCAAAGATCGATTCTGCTAGAGCGCGAGCTAACTCAGTTTTACCTACACCCGTTGGTCCTAAGAAGATGAATGAACCGATTGGACGTTTTGGATCCTTTAAGCCAGCACGTGCACGGCGTACCGCTTTTGCAACAGCAACTACCGCTTCTTCTTGACCCACTACTCTTGAATGAAGGATGTTTTCCATATTTAACAGTTTGTCAGTTTCTGTTTGTGCCAACTTCGAAACTGGGACACCAGTCCAACTAGAAACAACCATTGCAATATCTTCAACTGTCACTTCAGTATTTTCTTGACCTTGTTTTTCTTTCCATGTTTTTTTCGTTTCCTCTAGCTGCTCACGTAAACGTTGCTCTGTATCACGTAAAGATGCTGCTTTTTCAAACTCTTGGCTTTGAACAGAGGCATCTTTTTCTTTACGGATTTCCTCAAGCTTATGTTCAAGCTCTTTTAAATTAGGTGGTGTAGTAAAAGAACGTAAGCGAACCTTTGAACCTGCTTCATCAATTAAATCGATCGCTTTGTCTGGAAGGAAACGATCAGAAATATAACGATCTGATAATTTAACAGCAGCATCAATCGCTTCATCCGTAATTGATACTCTATGATGTGCCTCATAACGATCACGTAAACCTTTTAAAATTTGAACACTCTCATCAACAGATGGTTCATCGACTTGAATTGGCTGGAATCTACGCTCTAATGCGGCATCTTTTTCAATGTATTTTCTATATTCATCAAGTGTTGTTGCACCAATACATTGTAGCTCACCACGAGCTAACGATGGCTTTAGAATATTTGAAGCATCAATCGCTCCTTCTGCACCACCAGCACCGATTAATGTGTGTAACTCATCGATAAAGAGAATGATATTACCCGCTTGGCGAATTTCATCCATTACCTTTTTCAGACGATCTTCAAATTCACCACGATATTTTGTCCCTGCAACAACTGTTCCCATATCTAACGTCATAACACGCTTATCACGTAAAATTTCAGGTACTTCATTTTGGACAATTTGTTGAGCCAAGCCTTCAGCGATGGCCGTTTTACCAACACCTGGCTCCCCAATTAATACAGGGTTGTTTTTCGTACGTCTACTCAACACTTCAATAACACGCTGAATTTCTTTACTTCTACCAATTACAGGATCTAAGCTTCCTTCTCTAGCAATCGCCGTTAAATCACGTGCAAGACTATCCAAAGTAGGTGTATTTGCATTCGTAATGCCTCCACCTTGATGGTTTGCTGAAGATTCGTTGCTTCCTAATAATTGAAGAACCTGTTGTCTTGCTTTGTTTAAACTCACACCTAAATTATTAAGTACTCGTGCAGCTACCCCTTCTCCCTCACGAATAAGACCTAGGAGAATATGTTCTGTTCCGACATAAGAATGTCCCAGCTTTCTTGCTTCGTCCATTGATAGCTCAATGACCTTTTTTGCTCTTGGTGTATAGTGAATAGTTTGTGAGGCATCTTGACCTCTACCAATCAATCCTTCTACTTCTTTTTGAATTTTATCTGGACCTAGACCTAATGCTAATAAAGCTTTAGCAGCGATACCTTCGCCTTCACTAACAAGACCTAGAAGAATATGCTCTGTTCCAATATTATTATGTCCTAATCGAACTGCTTCCTCTTGTGCTAAAGCCAGTACTTTTTGCGCGCGTTCTGTAAATCTTCCAAACATCATAATTCATCATCCTCCATCCGTTTATTACGATCCATTTCTAGGTTTAACCGCTCTCTAATGAGTGCAGCTCGACGAATATCTCTCTCATTTGGACGTAATGGTCCGCCAAAATACTGCTGCAAAAATCCAGGCTGTGTTAATATCATCAGTTCATTTAAGATAGTACGGGAAATATCTTTAATAATTCCTAAATCAATACCTAATCTAACATCAGATAAGCATTTTGCTGTCTCGTTAGATTCTATGATTCGGCTGTATACCAAAGTTCCAAAGGAACGGTAAACCCTGTCTTCTAACTGAGTGTGTGATGACTGATATAAAGCTTCACGAGTAGATCTTTCCTGCTCAATTAGTTGTTGTACAACACTAACCAGATCTTCTACAATATCCTTCTCTGACTTACCTAATGTAATTTGGTTTGATATTTGAAAAAGATTTCCTACTGCTTCACTACCTTCTCCATATATTCCTCTTACAACCAAGCCAAGCTGATTAATTGCCGGGATAATTCGATTAATCTTTTGAGTGATAACTAACGCTGGGAGATGCATCATCACTGATGCCCTAAGCCCTGTTCCTACATTGGTAGGACAGCTTGTTAAATAGCCTCTTTGTTCATCGAAGGCATAATCAACTTCTTCCTCAATCCAATCATCCAGCTGATTCGCTGTATGTAAGGCTTCTTCCAGCTGAAATCCAGGATATAAGCATTGAATTCGAATATGATCCTCTTCATTTAACATGATGCTTACCTCCTCATTTTCTGAAAGCAAACAACCTCCATATTCAGAGTGGTCAGCTAAGTTAGGACTTATTAAATGCTTTTCTACGAGGACCCTTTTTTGAATTGCTTGCAAATCATTCATTTTTAAAAGCTCTAATTGGCCTAATTTTTTGAATGTTTTATTTGCATATGTGTTTTCAAAGAAATTTAGAACTTCCTGTGCTTCCTCATTTGTAGAGAGAGTTGGGAATTTGTATTGATTTATATTTCGTGCTAAACGAATTCGGCTGCTTAATACAATGTCTGAATCAGGCCCTTCCTGACTCATCCAAGCACTCATTGCCTTATTCATAAAGTTCTGGAGTGACATCTAAAATCCCTCCTCATCAAAGCTACTTAATTTTTTTTCGAGTGAGCGGATCTCATCTCTCACTAAAGCAGCTTGTTCAAACTCTTCTTGACTAATAAAACTTCTGATTTTCTCTTTTAAATCGTCAATTTTTTTCCTTATATGAATATCTCCACCAATTCTCTTCGGGATTTTCCCGGAATGTTCTGTGTTGCCACCATGAACTCGTCTTAGAATCGGTGCAATATAATTTTTAAAAGTTGGGTAACAATTGGAGCAACCAAACCTACCAGATTTCTTAAAATCCTGGAAAGTCATTTTACATCGATCACATTGAGGAACACTTTCTGTTTTAAACACATTCTGCTCCTCTGCTTTTGCAAAGCCATGCTCCATATTTAGTAAACCTGTTAACAGGCTGTTTAACGAGAATCCTGAGCTTGAATTAAACATAAAAAATTCACTATTTTCTTTTGCACAGTGCTCACATATATGAACTTCTGTTTTCTCACCATTAATCACTTTTGTAAAGTGAAACGTTGCCGGTCTTTCATTACATTCCTGGCAAATCATCCGTCTCCCCTACTTTCACTTATATTTCAATGAAGTTAACATGGCTTTCACCATTCTTGCCCTTAACTCATCCCTATGAGGAAGGTCGATATATAAGACTGAACGATCTATAACACTCATCATCAGCTTTGCTTCTCGAGGAGATATAACCTCTTCTGTTACAAGCCGACTAATGATATCCTCTGCAGCTGCTTGTGAGAGGCGATTATTAATTAAAGCTAATAATTGATCAAGTAAGTGTGCTTGAGTTTCAGCATGAACTTTAATAATTCTAATATAGCCTCCTCCACCACGCTTACTTTCTACGAGATAACCTCTTTCAATCGTAAATCTTGTGTTTATAACATAGTTTATCTGTGAAGGCACACATTGAAATTGATCAGCTATTTCACTGCGTTTAATTTCAACAATTTCTTTCCCACTACTGTCCAGCACTTTTTTTAAATACTGTTCAATAATGTCTGAAATATTTCTCACTCAACCTCCCCCTCACTGACTTTGACTATATTTGACTATAATCTAAATATAAAACGAACAGAAAAATTTTTCAACTCTTCTGTTTCATTTTAAATATTGCCAAAATAGCAAGAGGTGAAACCTTATTTAAAAGATTTTTTCTACTTCCTTGATTTCCTTCATTACAAGCTCCAGCTTTTCATACCCTATTGAATGAATGTTAATATTAATATCTAACTGATAATAAAAAGTTACATTCCCTTCTCGGTCCTTTCGACTTGATGTCATCACAATACTATTGGTCTTAATGCTATATGTCGAAAGACGCTGAATCACTTCATCAATTGAAGATTTAGTTGAATTTACAACAACCTTCATTTTTCTTCTCGTTTTTTTTACATACATATACTTCTCTAATCTATTTAAAAAAATGAGGCACATTAAGACAATAATCGTTGTAAAAAATGCCAGAATATACATTCCCGAGCCGATAATTAAACCTAATCCAGCTACAATCCAGATAGAAGCAGCTGTTGTTAATCCTCTAACCGTTGCACCTTTTACTAGAATTGTTCCTCCACCTAAAAATCCTATGCCACTAATCACATAAGATGGAATCCGTGACGGATCGAATTGCACAGTTTTATGATCCTGAAGATAATGCTCAAAACCATACAAAGACAATATCATCATGAGACATGATCCTATTCCTACTAACAAATGTGTTCGAAACCCCGCAGGATGATTTTTAAACTCCCGTTCTAACCCTATAACCCCACATAAAAGAGCTGCAATAAGGATACGAGAAAACATCGTATAATCCTCTTGACTAAAAAACTCAAACATATGCATTTCCCCTAGTTTAATAAGACATATAAGTTGTTCTATTATATATATACTCAAAAGATAGTTTTCAAACACTTATTTTTTTTGGAAGAAGAGTTGGGGGGTGGGGTGGTGCCTGTCACTTCCCGGATTTTGTAGAATAATGTCGGTTAGAAATAAAGTTGATAAGATAAGCAATAATGAATAGATGTAAGGCATATTCATTGTGGTATACTCTTCTTTTTGTTTTCTACAGAGTTTTCTTTGTTATTTTGAAACTTTTAGCTATATTTGGTTTGTGATTACTATGTAAACACAGGTGTTCTACTTAAGACTAGAGCTACAGGTTCACTTCCATAGACAATTTAGATGTGGTTTATATGTTTATTGTAAATGTCAAGCTAACGATGTACAATTTTGATCATTTAAGAATGTATAAAATTAATCATCATCTTCTTTTGCTAAGTGATCTTTAATTCTATAAGAAGGACCAACAATGTTGACGACTGTGGCATGATGTAATACACGATCTAATATTGCATTTGCTAATTTAGAATCCTGGAACACCGCATCCCACTCTTTAAAGCTAATGTTTGTAGTTAAGATTGTACTTTTCTTTTC
>NZ_JBLUOI010000030.1:0-41169 GCF_048059995.1 Metabacillus sp. YM-086
GATAACCCCATTGAAGTCAGATTAGATAAGGGCTGAACGTGCTTCCTCGCTTCTGCAAACTTTATTCTAATTTAACACAAGAAATAAACATTGATAAAGAAATTGAAAGAGTATTCCAATTACTTGATAAAGAAGAAGATAAAAAACTAGAGGTTATTAGGCTTTACTTACTTATGCACCATGGCGTAAGAACTTCCTTTATGGACAAGCATGGACTTGCTACATATTTAAGAACAGAAGAAGTAGATGTTGATATGCTTATTGGCATTTACGATGTACTTGACCAAACATTTTCCAGAGGGTATCCGAATTTTATTTTTGAGTTTCAATTAGATGAAGAAGTTACTCTAAATAATTTAAAAGATAAAATTGAACAATGTTTGCCCTCCATGGAAGAGAAATCTTATAAGGATGACGTTTTTATTTTTATTAAAAGGATAGGCATTGTTACAATTTTAGATGGGTCAATTTTAAAATTCCCTGTAACCTATGAAAAGTTTAAGGAACAAGTGGATTTTGGTGGAGTAAAAACAAAAGGCGAATCTGAAAGCCGATCTACTTTTGATGTGATATTTGATTCTGTTACAAGACTTTGCTACATACAATGTGGAGATAGAAACCAATCAACTGCTGTACACAAAGTCATTCAAAAACATGTAACAAGAACATTTAAGACTTTTCATCCTTTTTCAGTTAGCAGAAAGAAGCGGGAGACCGTAGTTGAAAATGAATATGCACTTGATAAACAAACTATTATTTTGCTTGATTTCATGCAAAAAAGCATCAATGTACATAATCATGAAATCAATGACTATCTTAGTGTGGCATTTGCAAACAAAAACCAAGAAAAAAAGGTTCGCTCAGTTAGGCTAAGTGGAAATAACTTATTGGAAAGCTATGAAGTTGGCGATCGAGTTAGACTTGGTGATCAAATTAAATCCGTTCGATTCCAACTGCGATTTAAAACAGAAAGCGATGCATATGAGATTGTTACGGTATATATTGATTTTCAAGCTACATTAAAAATTCAGTATTCGAACCTTCAAAACACCTTAAACATTTGTCCCATTAACCGACATTTAATAGCCACATTAACCAATTCTTTAAATAAATTATATAAAGAACAAGAAGTGCAGGCTGATCTAAATGAGATTATTGCAATAGCAAAAGTAAGGGACTCCGCTTTTCTTGCCAATGTGCTTGGGAAAATTAAGGATGATGTTTATGAATTGTCAATTGAACAGACAGATAAAACTGTTGTACTGGAAGTAATAAATCGCTACCTTATCGGGGAGTGATGATCAGTGAGGTATAGTAATGGTTTTTATCTATTCCATATAAAACCACTTGAGCAAATAATCGATGAGTCTATTCATTTTACTTATAGATGGACATTTATAAAGTCCGTCAATAGTTTTCATTGTTATTCATTTTCATATTATCTTACAAATAAGCTATTTATTGATTTCGATGAAACGAACGTTTGGATCGATGAGAATCGGAGCTTACTTATCGTTTTTTGCCGTAATAAAGAGTTACTATATTACGTTTTTAAAGTGTTGAATGAAAAGTTTCAATGGATGTGTATTCCAATTGATTTAGGAATACAGTCTTTTTTACTTGAAGATGGCAAAAGCGTCATCACAAGTTTATATAATTCAAGCAGTTCCAATAGGGTTGTTACTTCCTTAATAAAAACAGATGCAGAACGAATTGAAGTAATAGAAAAACTATTAGACGGTGATAGAATTGAAAGAAATACTTAAAGCAGCTCTTACTGAAATTAAAACACAACTAATCCATTCCGAAGAAACTGTTGAATATACTAGTTGGCTAACAGCTAGTATATTCTCTGTTTTAGGGGTTTTTACGATATTTTTGTCCCATCAATATCAAAACCACACATCAGAAATGATGAAGTTGATTTATAACATGAAGAAGAATGTTGAAAAAGAGAATGAAGCAGAATTTGAACAGAATGTTATTGATTTTGAATATTTAAGTAAAACACCTAAAGTTTTATTAAAGGCAGTACGGGTAAGTATAATAGTTTTATGGTTCTTAACTCCAGTATGGCTTATTGCTGGTGCTTCAAAGTTTATGGTAATCCTTGAGAGTAAGGGGGAAACCCATTACTTATCCTTAATTCTGACATTTGTAGTTACGGGTCTTTTTATTTTCTTTTCAATATCACTAGCACATATATTGTCGAAGTTAAGTAGCCCAGAAGATAACGGAGTAAAAATTTTAACCCCGACCGATTTATTTAATGCAATTAATCTATCAGATAAGAATTTTGATATTACAAAATTAATGAAATTGAATAATATCAATTGGAACTTCTTAATAACAGGAACGGAGCCGTACACACAAATAAAATTAATAAATAAATATGGAATTTTTAATTGTTCTTCACTTATATATATGGAAGCGACAGGATATGATATTTATCTAAGTTCGCCTTTAGTCTTAGGTAATGATTTGCAGTTACCCAAAGAAAATAATTTTGAACTATCAGAGCAAGAAAGAGTTGATTTACAAAGGTTTTTTCTAAATGTTCCCACAAACCAAATCAGAGTATCTCACATTATATTAGTAAATAATCGATATTATTACTTTACTTGTATAATTGAAAGACAAGGTGAATTATACAAAATCAATATACAAGATATAAGGAGTCCAGTAAGTTTACCAACAGAAATAAAAGCGGAATTTGAAAATAACAAAAAAATAATATATGTTGATAAACAATATTAAGAATATCGCTTAAGAAATAATCACTTTTGTATTGCGATAATTAGCTTAATGCTTAGTGGCGTCGGTTAGTTGAACCGATGCTTTTTCATATCTAAAAAAGCCAATTCAAATGGTGGAACGATTTCAGAATTGATTTCTAAAAATATCTATGACTTCTTCTCTACTGAAATTGTTAATAACGAATAGTTTTTTCTCTTTAATCCTTTGGATTTGATAACATCCATCTTTTATTATTTTAAACTTCCATCGTTATTCTTTGTTAGAAGCATATCGGTCATATGGTGCTTTGCTTCTTTCATCGATAAGTTCGTTAATAAAATGCTGTAAATCAGCCAATAAGATTTTTTCTCCATACCTTATTAACAGGTAACCTTTTCTTTCAATAGGGTTAAACTGTCTAATATTAACTTCACTAAGGTCAAAATATTGTTTATCTTCTCCTACATGGGAGAACATGTATACCAAATGTTAAAAGATTCAAATTTCCAAGATGAACTTGAATAAAGTCAATAACTAGATAATCTTTTCATAAAAAACCTTAAATGGAGAACGATTTCGCCATTTAAGGTTTTTTTATTTTTGTGTTTTCATTTAAATGAACAAAATATTTCAATTAAGTGAATAAAATATTAACTTATTGGTAATAAAGGTGACTATTAGTTATCTGATGTAAAGAGTTCAGCGCCTTTTTCTACTATTGATAATAGATATTCTGATTGTTCGGGGTTAATAGTATTTAATTCCCTAAGAGTATTGCAGGCATGAACTAAACGATGTTCAAAGTCAGAATCTAACTCTAAGAACTCAAGTGCTTGTGGTGTAAAAAGAGTCAATTCTTTTTGTAGCTTTTCTAAAAATGAGAGTTGAATTGTTTCACTCTTCCCAGTTTCGAGATTACTTAAGTATCCAACAGAAACATCTAATTTTTGAGCTAGTTCACTTAGACTCATCCCGCGCTTGGTTCGTAGAGTTCTAATTTTATGTCCGATTTCTAATATCATCTGTATCACCTCGCAATTTAGTAGCTGATTTATTTAAATTTGCATCTTAACTAAATTATACCAAGCTTAAAACGAGTATAGTGAAATTTATTTTATGGAGGTAGTAAAAAAGTGAGTCAGAGCTGGAAGATGAATGAATCGTTGGAAAGTTTAAAAGACAAGGCTAAAATAGAGTACTTTGCAAAAGAGTTTTCTTTAGAACCCCTTGTAATGAAATTAATTTTTGAAAGGGGTTACCGTGATTACAATTCAATAGATCAGTTTTTAAAGCCAGACTATTCAAATTTGTTTGAACCATATTGTCTAGTAGATATGAAAAAAGCAGTAGATAGAATTTTGTTTGCAATCAAAAGGAAAGAAAAAATAGCTATCTTTGGGGATTATGATGTTGATGGAGTAACGGCAACTTCGATTTTATATAAAGCCTTACGAATGTTTAAAGCTGATGTTACGTTTTACATTCCTAAAAGGACGGAGGGGTACGGATTATCTATTGATGGTGTAGATAAATTTGCAGATGAGGATGTCGCACTTATTATAACTGTTGATAACGGGACTACGGCACATGATGCAATCGGCAGAGCGGGGAAAAGGGGAATTGATGTAATTGTTACTGATCATCATGATGTTTTGGGAAAATATCCAGATTGTTATGCATTTATCAATCCAAAGAGAAGTGATAATAATCTTAGATTTCCTTACCTATCGGGTGTAGGAGTGGCTTTAAAGCTAGTTCAGGCTTTATTACTTGAAAGAGGTTATTGGAATAAATGTAAAATGGAGTTTTTTGAATTAGCTGCTTTAGGAACGATAGGGGATGCAGTTCCTTTAAAGGATGAGAATCGATTAATCGTTCAGCTGGGTATTGAAAAGATGGTTAATGATCCATCAAAGGGAGTAAGAGCACTTTTAAATCTCTTGCAAATGAGGCATATAACAAGCACCTCAATTGCATATTCAATTGTTCCAATTATTAATTCAATTGGAAGATTGAGCGATCCTAACTTTGCAGTGAAAGTTTTGACGAGTAATGCTTGCGAAGAAAAAATTGAGGAATGTTGGAGAAAGCTAATTCGGTTAAATGATCTTAGGAAGAACCTGCTTCATGAACAATTATTACAAGCGGAATTACTAATCAATTTAAATGAAATCAATAAGCAGAAAGTAATTGTGGTGGCGGGTAATTTCCACGAAGGGATTACAGGATTATTAGCTACCAAAATCTCTGAAAAATATAGAAAGCCAAGTATTGTTATTGCAAGTAGCGGGAAAGGGGCAGGAAGAAGTTTTAGTGGGTCTGCGTTCTCATTTATTCAAGCTATCAGTAAATGTTCAGATTTTATTAAATCTTATAATGGTCATCAAGCAGCTGTCGAACTTAACATACATCTTGACCGTTATCACCAGTTTCGTCAAACACTTCAAAACAATACTCAAAATATAGTTGATGAAGTTGGCTTTAAGTATGAGAAAACACTACCTATATTAGAATTTCCAAAAGAATTGCATGATCAGTTAAGGTATCTTGAACCTTTTGGTAAAGGTAATTTACCACCAATTTTTTATTGCAGTGAGATGGTTGAAAGAGTGATTTACTTTGGTAATAAGAACCAACATGCAAAATTTCAGATTGGAGATAAGGAAGCAATTTTATTTTTCAGGGGAAATGAGGTTAAATCATTTAAAAATCAAAAGCTAAATTTAGAGTGTTTTTATTCCCCTCAGTCATTAAACAATCGCCAGTTTTTAATTCACGACTTTAAATTATAAAAAAGTAAAAATAAATATTTTGAAAGAAAATTATATTTTTATAAAAAAATATGTTTTTAGCAAAATATATAATTATATATCTTTCATAAATAAAAATCAATAGGTTGGTAAAAACTACTTGTTGAGAAGGAACATGCGCTCGTGCTAGGCTGATAATCATAATAAAAATGTGAGGTGATATTTCATGGCAAAGCGAAGAACTGGTTGGACAGAAGAAAAAATTGAAAGGTATATCAAAGAGGGTCGAGGTCAAGGAAGTGGACTGGATTATAAACCATGGTTGACCATTCAAGATGTACCATCTGAGGGACTTGCTACAAGGGAGAAGGGGTGGAAGACTAATAGAATACATCACTTTATGTCTAACTTGGAGCGATCCTACTTTTATATTTGTGAGTGGTCTGATTATGTTACTGATATTCGCGAACATTTTCCATTGTATAGAGACCTTACTTATGAAATATCTGAACAGATTGGAATAAATCATCCTATTGATCCTGTGAATAAAGTGCCTACTGTTATGACTACTGACTTTTTAATAACAGTTAAAAAACAAGGGAAAACGGAAACTTTAGCTCGAACAATAATTCCATCAGAAGCATTAGAGGATAAAAGAAAGCTAGAAAAGTTAGAGATAGAACGGACTTATTGGGAACATCAAGAGATTGACTGGGGAATTGTTACCGAGAAGCAGTTTAACAAAGAATTTACTCGAAATATGGAGTGGATTCATCAGTCTTATTATTATCATGGAGAATTTACTTCTTCATCTTTAACAAGTTTATCTTCTGAACTTAAAAAAAGAATTAGACAAGAGAATCGAAGCGTTATTGAGGTATTGTCTGAAATGGATCTAGAACTCCATTTAGACGATGGGATGAGTTTGGGCATTTTAAAATACCTAATTGCGCATAAAGAAATTGGTATTGATATAAGTAAGCGTTTTCAGACTCATCATTATATCGGAGATTCGATTAAATCCGTTCAAGATAAAAGGTTGGTGGTAATAACATGATATTCTCTGAGCGAGAAATAATTAGCTTTCAAACTCCAGGAGGTGATCAAGTTACAGAACGAATACTTTGGATTGATGATGGATACGTAATTTGTT
This sequence comes from Metabacillus sp. YM-086, assembly GCF_048059995.1. NCBI lineage: Bacteria > Bacillati > Bacillota > Bacilli > Caryophanales > Bacillaceae > Metabacillus > Metabacillus sp. YM-086. The sequence continues at coordinate 6,640 of NZ_JBLUOI010000030.1, forward strand.
ATGTCATTGATCTTAATGATGAAAATGCTTTTCCAGTAAAACGATCAATTAAATATCTTGAAGAAATGCTAGAAAATAAAACTTTAAGTTTTGTTTCAGACGAGCCATATAAAATCTTTTTTAATGAAGAAGAACTTAAACCAAATCATATCAAAAAAAGAGATAAACGATGGGAATCAATTTCTATTATTGTAAACAAAGAACCAGAAATATTTGAACGTTTTACTAGAGGACCACTGATAAAAGAAGCTATGGATAATTCGGGGAAAACAAAGCGTTTAATTTACAAATATCTTAGGCAATATTGGCAAAGGGGGAAGGCAAAGAATGCTTTGTTACCTGATCATCATAAACAGGGAGCAAAAGGTAAGGAAAGAAAATTAAGTGAAAAGAAAACAGGTCGTCCCCGTAAATTTGGTAATTCTTTAGGGAATGGGATTAATGTTACTGAAGAAATTAAAAAAATTTTTGAAGTGAGCATAAAAATGTTTTATAACAATAAAACACCTATCACAGTAGTTTATGAGGAAATGCTTCAAAAATTTTTTGCGATTGATTTCAGATATGACGATGGAGTTAAAAAACCAATCTTGAAACCAAACGATGAACTTCCTTCTATTGAACAATTTCGTTATCACTTTGATAAAATATTGAACCCTGAATCTAAACAAATAAAGAAAAAAGGGAAAAGGAAATATCAACTTGAGGATAGACCAACCCTTGGACGTTCTGATTTTAACGTATATGGACCAGGGTGGAGATTTCAAGTAGATGCGACTGTTGCAGATGTTTACCTTGTTTGCGAATTTAATCGTAATTGGATTATTGGTCGTCCTGTTGTGTACACGGTTATGGATGTGTTTAGTCGTGAGGTAGCAGGTTTATACGTAGGATTAGAGGGACCATCCTGGGTGGGAGCTATGATGGCAATGGCGAATACAGGGATAGAAAAAGTACAGTATTGTAAGAAATACGGCATTGAGATTAATGAAGAAGATTGGAGCTGCCGTCATTTTCCGCAGACAATACTCGCTGACCGTGGTGAGTTTGAAGGGTATAATCCTGAACAATTAATTAATACTTTCAATGTGACAGTTGAAAATACTCCGCCATATCGTGCTGATTGGAAAGGTATTATAGAGCAACATTTCCGAACAATCAATTTGAAAGTAAAACCTTTCCTTCCAGGAACGGTAGACAAGGAAGGGTTAGTCCGTGGAGGCAAGGATTATCGTTTAGACGGGAAACTTACTTTAAAGGAATTTACAAAAATTATGATCAAATGTGCTCTATACCATAACAATAAGCATTTCCTTGAAAATTATAATCCAGATGAAATGATGATCAATGAAGAAGTGCCATTAATCCCTCGTGAATTATGGAACTGGGGAATTAAACATCGTTCAGGTAAATTACGAAGTTACCCTGAAGATATTGTTAAATTAAATCTAATGCCGACAAAAAAAGCAACAGTAACATCAAGTGGTATTAAATTTAATAAAAAGTGTTTTTATAGTTGTGAAAGAGCATTAAAAGAACACTGGTTTGAAGAAGCAAGTTTAAAGGGTAGTTGGAAAATAAATGTTTCTTATGATCCTCGTAATATGTCAAATATTTATGTTCGGAATGATGATGGCATGGGATATGAAGTGTGTAACCTATTAGATCACCAAGAAAAGTATTTGGATAAATCTATTTATGATGTTATGTATTTTTTAGAAAATGAAGAATTCAAAAAGAAAAAACATAAACAAGAAATAGAACTACAAAGTAAGGTAGATCTCAATAGTGACATTAAACATATCGTAGAAAATGCGGAAGAAGAGGCTAAAAACGATTATGTTCCAATGAGCAAAAAAGAGCGATTGAGTAATATTAAAGAAAACCGTGCTGTCGAGAAAGAAAGACGGCGTGAAGTTGAAGTGTTTAAGTTGGGTGTAGCTGAAACAAAGGAAGAGAGACAAGGAAATGATGCCCCTAAAATTTTCAATATGCAAAATAAGGAGCAAGAAGATCAAGATTATAAATTTCCTACAACAATTGATTTGTTAAAGAAAAAACAGAAGGAGAAGTTGTTGAATGCAACAAGAAAATACTAATATTATTCAGTTCCCAAAAGGTGAGTACGGTGTCAAGGCAATCTATTCAGAACAGGTTATTTCCGATTATAAAGGTAATCCACTGATAGAAGCACTTCCTCCTATTCTTTCCACAGATCAAGCAGTTGAGAAGCTAACAAACTTTCCAACCTATGATTCTGGTGAAAAGGAATTGGATGCTTATTATCGGTATCATTGCATTCCTCGTCTCTATCAGTACTTTCAGCCTCTGAATAAACATTTGGATTTGGAAAATAGAATCTCTCGCACCATTCGACAGGGATATTTGTCCAGAAATCCATTATCTAAGGAACGTGCTGTTCTCATACAGAAAAGTTATGAAGCCATTAAAAAGGGGGAAGTCCTAACATCCTTGGGTGAAAACCTAGAGCAGAGCGCTCAAGGTTTCACAATACTTGGTCTTTCTGGGATAGGGAAATCGAGTGGTGTTAAACGTGTCCTTAATCACTATCCCCAAATTATTGTACATTCCAACTATAAGGATACACCGCTAAATACCATTCAGTTATCTTGGTTAAAACTAGATTGTCCTTTTGATGGGTCAATAAAAGGACTTCCTATTCAATTTTTTTCAGTAATCGATAAATTACTGGGGACTAAATACTTTAAAAAGTTCGGAAATAGATCAAATTCTACTGAAACAATGCTTCAACATATGTCCCATATTGCAAGTTTGCATTCTATTGGGGTATTGATAATAGATGAAATTCAACATCTAAATGAAGCGAAAAGTGGCGGCTCAGACAAAATGCTTAACTTTTTTACCACTTTGGTAAATACAATCGGCATCCCAGTGATATTAATTGGGACAAACAAAGCCGTTTCTGTACTGCAAAGCGAATTTCGTCAAGCAAGGCGTGGAAGTGGACAAGGTGATATGGTTTGGGACCAGTGGGAAAAGGATGAGATGTGGGATTTATTAATCGAAGGCATGTGGGAGTATCAGTGGACAAAGCGGTACACACCTTTAACTGAAGAATTAAACAATATTTTATATGTGGAAAGCCAAGGAATACTGGATATTGCTGTAAAACTTTTCATGATTTCTCAACTTAGAGCTATTGCCACAGGGAAAGAAGAAATTACTCCTCGCCTAATTGTTCAAGTAGCAAAGGATAGCTTAAGACTAGTGCGTCCTATGTTAGATGCTTTAAAGTCAGGTATTGAAAGTGAAGTCATGAAATATGAAGATATCCGACCAATTGATATGGAGGAATACTTCGAAAAATATAAAGCCTCAATTGATTTAAATGAAAAAATTCGTATTCAAAAAAAGGTAGAAGAGTTAAAAAGAAATAAGCAGCAAAATTCCATTATAGAGGAAGTTGTGTTGAAGCTCCTTCAAATGGATATTGAGCCAAAGTTAGCTAAACGTTGTGCAGAACAAGTCATAAAAGAACATGGGGAAATGATTGAGGTTACTTTCGCATTGAAAGAATCAATGAAGTTGGCACTTTCTTTGGAAGATGAAAAGAAAACCAAACCAAAACAAAGACGGACTAAGAAAATAGAAAGCGATAAAATAATCAGACCGTTAGACTTACGTCTAATAGTTCAAGATGGGAAAAAGGAAAAGATGTCTGCTTATGAATCGTTGGAAAAGGCAGATTTTATTAGAAATCCGTTGATAGAAATTATTTGAAAGATGGTGAACGAATGATAGTCGACTTTCCTACACCGTATCCAGATGAGTTGTTGTATAGCATATTTGCTCGTTATCATGTTCGGTCGGGAAATTTAAGTCCTAAACAGACAACCGAGGAGTTATTTGGTACTCGTAATACAAGAGCGGTAGTAGACTTGCAAGGGAATTTGGGTGCCTTTTTAAACCAGCTTCCTTATTCTACCTTAACCTTAGATCAAATTATTGAGCAATATACCCTTTTTCCTTATTAACGCCCCTTTATCTCGCCAGAAAGAGCAGATCTAATTCGAACTTCCATGGAAGAAAATAAAGGTGGTTCGATTCATACAAGGATTGGTATTGCTGCAAGTAACATTTCAATCAATCCTTACTTAAAATATTGCACAAAATGTTACGAAGAAGATATAAATGAATTCTGTGAAGCCTATTGGCATAGAATTCACCAAGTGCCAGGAGTTCTTTTATGTCCTAAACATGGCATTTCCTTATGTTCGACTGAAATTTCAACAAAAATGGTTAATCAACATGAGTATTTAATCGCTTCTGAAAACCTTCCAAAAAATAATTGCTTTCCACCAGTGTATGAGGAAACCATTAAATCACAATTATTACAACTGGCACAAAATATTGAGTGGGTAATGAATCACCCATTACAGGCTAGGGATAGTAACCAATATCGTGAACATTATTTGGCTTTATTAAAGAAATTGGGATTAGCCAACTACAAAGGAAGAGTGGACCGAAGACAGTGGGTTCAAGCATTTTTGGGGTTTTATGGGCATGATTTTCTCAAACTATTAGAATCAGATATTTCGATTGATGAGGAAAGTAATTGGGTTACTATGATTGTTCAAAAACACAGAAAAGTATTTCATCCGATTCGACATTTATTGGTGATGAACATGCTAGGAGAACCTCTTGATTATTATTTTGATAATCAAAGTTCTTATCATCCTTTTGGAAAAGGTCTGTGGAATTGCCTAAATCCTGCTGCATCACATTATGAACAAAGGGTTGTTAATGATTTAGTGATAACAAGATGTTCTGATACAAAAAGACCAGTTGGCACATTTAGATGTGATTGTGGATTTGTTTATTCCCGTAGAGGTCCAGATCAGAATGAAAATGATCAATACAAAATAGGTCGCATAAAAAAATTCGGACATGTATGGGAAGAAAAATTACTCACTCTTATGAATGAAGGAAGAAGGTTACGGTCGATTGCACGAGAATTGAAATGTGATCCCAATACTGTTAAAAGGCAAGCAACCTTGCTAGGAATCCCTTACTCATGGGAAGGGGCATCATTGGAGGAAGTTGCTGTTAAGAGTAATTTGCAAAAGTTTAAAAAAGAAGATCTGGAACTTTTACATTATGAAAAATATCGTTTAGCATGGACAGAATTATTAACCCAATACCCCGCTCATTCAAAAACAGAACTAAGGAAAATCAGACCTGATGTGTATATGTGGTTGTATCGCCATGACAGGGTATGGTTAGATGGGAATTCTCCAAATAAAAAATCACCTGAAGTCAAGCAAGAAAGGGTAAATTGGGAAGAAAGAGATGAAAAACTTTTAGCAGAAATTAAGAAGGTTATTAACGCATGGGATCATCAAAATGAAAAACCTAAAAGAATTACATTGAGGGCTGTTGGATGTAAAATTAATGAACTTTCTTTATTGGAAAATTGCAAAGATAAAATACCTAGAACGATTGAGTATATACAAAGTGTTGAAGAAAAGATTGAGGATTTTCAAATCCGTCGTATTCAATGGGTGGTTGAACAGTTAATACCAAATGGTGAGGAAGTCTTAGAGTGGAAAATCTATCGGCAAGCTGGTTTACGACCTAATGCTTCATTTAAAGTGAAAAGATTTATTTCTACATGTGTAAATAATACGGATTATGAACACTCTGGTTAAAAAATTTTCTTCCTTATATACAAATTGGAGTGAGCCTATATGAGTGTTAGAAATAATGATACTGTTTTAATTGGAGTAGTGAATGTTGTTGACTCTTTTATTCGCATGATAAATGAAACTAGAAACAAAGAAAATAATCATGAAATAATTAGTCCTAATTGGGATTATATGCTTGATTAATTATTTTAAAAATTCATGGAGATTCTGAAGTATATGTTTTAAATGAAAAAAGGAATGGAAGACATCTTCAGTGAACTCTTGGTAAACAAAGAGTTAAATGACCTTGCAAAAAGGCTAAAGGAAAATAAATATAAGCTGTTTCTCAGATTCGAAGGAATAGACGAATGGTGAAATCATAGCCAATCCCAATTAAATCATCTAATCCAGTTATACCCTTTTCCTTTAGCTAATTGAATTGCATCAATTACTAAATGGTTGTTCAAATGCTAGGTGGTATATTGCTTTTAGGCTCAACATTTGTTAGCGGAAATAAAGCAATCTTATTTCCAAAACGACCACCGAAAGGACCAACTAAATAACGTAATAAACAGTGGGATGCATTCGTTTCCCACTGTTTTGTATTTTAGAGTGTTTTTAGAAACAACATTCGGTCTTGTCTGATTCCATCATAATTTACTAGATTAAAATCATTTGTAGAAAAAATATATCACAAGTGTCTTAGGACATTACTTTTTAATTAATTGCTTTCGTTCTTCCATTTGAGGTGGTTCTTCCATCCAACCATTTTTAATCATTATTTTTGCACCTTTATGAGCATATTCAAATATATCTTTCATAAAAATAGTCATTTTAGCTGGTAAATCATTTCGCAAACTAAAGGCGGTACCTAGTGAGCCACTTCCCATAGAAAAACTGCAAAAAAGACTTGTACAATACATCATCAATTTATCAGAAAATGGTGCTATTGTTGAACGGGTTGCATTACCACCTGATGTTTGAGGAGTTTGTATACCACCTTGAAGTAAGGTTTCACTTAATTCCTTTACAATACTTTTAGCAAGTTCAGCTCCATCATTAAAGTAGTTTTTAACCTCTGCTTCATTTGCACATTGAGCAAAACCTATAATCATTTGAAGTCCTGAGACATTTGATTCAATTGAATGATGAAGTTGAGCAACTTCCACTGTATTTAATGAACGTTTTTCGCTAAACGGATTAATGGGGAGTCCACCCAAGTAGCTGTTATCTTTAACAAATTCAACTGACTTTGGCATTGAAACATGAGGAGATTTAACAAGCAACCCCTTTTTAAGCAAATATTGTGTGCAAAGGTTGTAATACTTTTGAGTAATGGCAGTTAGATCTTTAAAAATCAGTACAATATCTTCTCGATAACTCATAGTTATATTTAATGAGTGAAGCCCCATACTAATTTCTTTCAGTAGGCGAACAAACATGATGTCAAAACCATTATCATATAACTTTGGCACATCTTTGTTAACATCTTGAGCAGTAAATCCAACTGGTATTACAGCACCTTCATTTTGTAAAGTTTCTGTGATTTTACCAACATAGTTGTCAATCTCCCCATATAAATTAGTCATAATCTCCTTGGCTTTTTCATCATCGGCTTTCTCTATTAAGTATTCTAATATTCGTAAAATCATTGTCTTTTCCTGATATGTAAGCCATAATACACCTAATTCAGATGAAGTAATTGCTGATCTTTCTGGCATAAAGTAGAACCTCCCTAAAAAATATCTTATTTTAGGTTGACCATAAAATAAGATAGTAATTCAGTTGTTTTTTAAGGTTAAATATTCCACTTATTCTTCTTCAACTACTTTAACCCCTTATTGAAGTAGAGCAGGTTACTTAAGATAATACCGTCTTTAACTTTAGTATTGAGTATTTCACAAGTATTGTCTATCCGCATTATTGTAAAAAAGGTAAGCATAGAATTGTGCTTGCCTTTTTTAGTTAATTAAATCTTCTTCATATTGCTTAATTGAATTCATAACACTTACTTAATTGGTAAATAATATCCAAGAGGTGATATTGTGGATGAAAATAAATTAAGACTTACATCTTCCGAGATAGGCACATTATGGGGAGAGTATGTAAACGGAACAATGACAGATGTGGTAAATCGATATATGGTCTCTATTATTGAAGACGAGTCAATAAAAACCATTTTTAAGGATGCTATTAAGACGTTCGGAAAACAAAAACAACAAATCGTATCTTTTATGGAGAACGAGGGATTTCCAATTCCAATTGGATTTACTGATTCTGACCTCTTTAAAGGTAAACCGAGATTGTTCACGGATATATTTTGCCTAAATTATTTACATATCATGACATTACATGGTTTGCTAGGACACAGCACTGCATTAGCTGTTTCGGTTAGAAAAGACTTAAGGGATTTTTACGATTCATGCGATAACGATGCGAAAAAGATGTATCATAAAACAATTGAATTATTGTTGGAGAAAGGAAGTTTTCAGAGAGACCCTTTATTTTATCCATCTCAAAACCCTCAATATATTTCAAGCCAAGATTTCACAGATGGCTTTTTCGGAAAGGGTAGAAAGTTAGCAGCGACAGAAATCATTAGCATATCTTTCAACCTTAAAAAAAGCATCATGGCTAAAACCCTTTCGATTGCTTTCGGTCAAGTCGCTCAAACAAAAGAAGTAAGAAAGTTCTTAACGGATTCTCAGAACACGGCTGATGGTCAAATAAAAACATTTTCCAAAATCATGCAAGCGGATAACTTACCCGTTCCGAAGTCTTGGGAAACAGAAGTGACAACTTCAACGGACTCTCCTTTTTCCGATAAGTTAATGTTGTATCATATTGGATTCTTGTTTCAAGCTGCACAAAACTATCATGGGGCAGGTCTAGCATCAGCCATGCGAACAGATCTTGTGACGACATATGAGGCAACAATTCTAAAAAATCTTTGGGTAACGAAGAAATGGTTTAATTTGATGGTACAAAATAAATGGTTAGAACAGCCTCCACTTGCTCCTAATAGAAAAGAAATTGCAAAAGAAGTGTAGTAAAACAATTATTAGGGTATTTTTAAGTGAATAAGAGTACATTTGAAAAACTAATGTGGAGCATTGCACTTCCTGGGTTTGGACAGTATTTAAACGGAAAGTATTTTAAAGGCACAGTGTTATTAATACTTGAATTTCTGATTAATGTACAATCCAATTTCAATCAGATTATACTTATGAGTTTTCACGGGGAAATTGCCAATGCCATAAAACATGCAGATTATCAGTGGTTGATGTTTTATCCTTGTTTGTACTTTTTTTCTATGTGGGATGCCGTGAAAGATGCAGGCGGAGGCAAAGACCCTTATTCTTTTCTTCCGTATGTATTAACTGCGTTTTTTGTAACTGTTGGATTAATTTTTTCATCAAACATAGTGATTTTTGGAGTATTGTTGGGTCCTGTTTGGCTTCCAATGTTGTTTGTTTTTCCTGGGGTAGCATTTGGAATTATTATTAAGAAAATTATAAATAACTTTCTTTAAAAAACCATCCCTTCATAAAAAAAGGATGGTTTTTGTTTATTCCACTAATCTGACAGTTAGCTGCCTCTGCAAGTAACGTGAAGGTTCTTTCGAAATATCAATAGCTAAAGAAGTTATTATAATAGTACACTGGATAAACTTGATCCACAGTATACAAAGGGACTATATATCCCATAAATTTTTGCGAAGGGGTAGTACCCAAAATTGTTTTTACTCCCCCGAAAAGATCAGTTCCCGAATATATTTATTAAATATAATATGTTGGTCAGTATAAACAATGATTTCAGGAGTTAGTAGTACCCGAAAATGTTTTTAATGAACAAACCCAGTTTTATTAAAACTGGGTTTTTGCTATGTATGTAGCCGGCTCCCTTTGGTTACTTACCGAGAAAAGACTCATTTTTACCTTTATCACAATAACAAGAGAGACCTAGTAAACAATGTATGATCTATTTTTCAGTTCTATTTACTAGAATAAAACTAATACATTCTATTCAAGCAATCTAGTAGTTTATTTTTTTTTGTAAAAAAGCGTTTACAAAACAAACCATTACACTTATAATAATGTTAACAAGTTAAGAATCGTGCTGATGAGTTATTGAGAGACAGCCATTTGTTTTAATAGGGGGATTATATTCCCTATTAAAGCAGGTGGCTGTCTTTTTCTTTTTCAGCACATTGCATTCAAGATTTTCAAGAAAGAAAAATAAAGGGGGATTAACAGTGTCAGCATTTTTAGGGGAAATTATAGGAACGATGATTTTGATTATTTTCGGTGGTGGTGTAGTAGGTGGTGTTGTGCTTAATAAATCAAAAGCACAGGACTCTGGTTGGATTGTTATTACATTAGGCTGGGGGTTTGCAGTAGCATTTGGAGCTTACGCTGTTGGAAGTGTAAGCGGTGCACATTTAAATCCAGCAGTTACAATTGGTTTCGCCTCTGTTGGTGAGTTCCCATGGGCAGATGTTCCATCATATATCGCGGGTCAAATGATCGGGGCATTCCTCGGTGCTACTATTGTATGGTTATACTATTACCCACACTGGCAGGCAACAGAAGATAAAGCTGCAAAATTAGCGGTGTTTTCTACAGATCCTGCCATTGCGCATACACCTTCTAACTTTATAAGTGAAGTGTTAGGTACAGCTGTTTTAATTTTTGGTCTCTTATCAATTGGTGCTAACGCGTTTACAGAAGGGTTAAATCCAATCATTGTTGGTTTCTTTATCACAGCCATTGGATTATCACTAGGTGGTACAACAGGTTATGCGATTAATCCTGCACGTGACCTAGGTCCACGTATTGCTCACTTTTTACTTCCTATTGCAGGAAAAGGTTCTTCTAACTGGAAATATGCTTGGATTCCTGTTATCGGACCAATCGTTGGTGGTGTTCTTGGTGCTCAATTTCATCACGCTGTGTTTGTTGGTGGATCTATTAATGCTCTATATATTTTAATAGGATTATTAGCAGTTATTGCAGTAGTTGTAAAAGTATCTCACTCAAATAAAGGATTTGAAGCAAAAAAACAAGAAGTAATCTAAATATATAATCTACGAATATCGGAGGTAATCACATGGAAAAGAAATATATTTTAGCGTTAGATCAAGGTACAACAAGCTCTAGAGCGATTTTATTTAATAAAAAGGGTGAAATTGTTGAAGTAGCTCAAAGAGAGTTTCCTCAGTATTTTCCAAAACCAGGCTGGGTTGAACATAATCCACAAGAAATTTGGAGCTCAATCTTAGCAGTTATTGCAGAAGTTCTTGCTAAAAAGGATATTTCGCCAAAAGAAATCGCTAGCATTGGAATTACCAATCAACGGGAAACAGCTGTTGTATGGGACCGTGAAACTGGAAAGCCTGTTTACAATGCTATTGTCTGGCAATCAAGACAAACGGCGGACATTTGCGAAGAGTTAAAAGAAAAAGGATATAATGATCTTTTTCGTGAAAAAACAGGATTATTAATAGATGCCTATTTTTCAGGGACAAAGGTTAAATGGATTCTTGACCATGTTGAAGGTGCAAGACAAAAAGCGAACGAAGGGAAACTTTTATTTGGAACAATTGATACATGGTTGATTTGGAAACTATCAGGTGGGCAGAAGCATGTTACTGACTATACAAATGCGTCAAGAACACTTATGTATAATATATACAATTTAGAGTGGGATAAAGAAATCCTAGACATTCTAGATATTCCACAATCGATGCTACCAGAAGTTTGTTCTTCATCAGAAGTTTATGCAGAAACAGTTGATTATCACTTTTTTGGTGAAGCTGTTCCAATTGCAGGGGTGGCAGGTGATCAGCAGGCTGCATTGTTTGGGCAGGCATGTTATGAAAAAGGAATGGCAAAAAACACATATGGAACAGGTTGCTTTATGTTAATGAATACAGGTGAAAAAGCAGTTCCATCAGCAAATGGTTTGTTAACAACAATTGCTTGGGGCATTGATGGGAAAGTTGAGTATGCTCTAGAAGGAAGTATTTTTGTTGCAGGGTCTGCGATTCAATGGTTACGTGATGGAATTAAGATGATCGAGAGTGCCCCACAATCAGAAGACTATGCTTCAAAAGTCGATTCAACTGATGGCGTATACGTTGTTCCTGCTTTCGTAGGATTAGGTACGCCTTATTGGGATAGTGATGCACGAGGTGCGGTGTTTGGTTTAACTCGTGGAACAACGAAAGAACATTTTGTACGTGCAACCCTTGAATCTCTAGCTTATCAAACAAAGGATGTATTAACAGCAATGGAAGCAGACTCTGGAATTGAACTGAAAAAACTACGCGTAGATGGTGGAGCAGTGAAAAACAATATGCTTATGCATTTCCAAAGTGATCTTCTCAATGTTCCTGTGGAGCGTCCAGTTATAAATGAAACAACAGCTTTAGGAGCAGCATATTTAGCAGGATTAGCGGTAGGCTTCTGGAAGGACCGTGAAGAAATTGCTTCACAATGGAAGGTAGATCAATCATTTGATCCTACAATGGATGAGGGTCAAAGAAATGAGCTATATGAAGGCTGGCAGGATGCAGTAAAGGCAACAATGAGCTTTAAGCCAAATAAAAAGGGTAAAAAGCAAACAACTTAATTGAAAATTAAGAAAAAAGCTGCTATAATGTATATATCTAAAAGTTAATAAAAAATTGGTCTTGAGACGTTTTGAGGGGACCACAACAAAGCTGTAAAAGGATTTCTTTACAGTTCATGTTGTGGTCCCCTTTTTTGTTGTTTTACCTACAATTTGAAAGGATGATAAACAATGACACAGTTTTCTAGCATAAATCGTTCAAAATATTTAGAAGAAATGGAAGCGAGCACTTTAGATCTACTAGTTATCGGTGGTGGAATTACAGGAACAGGAATTGCTTTAGATGCCCAGGTTCGTGGTTTAAAAACCGGATTGATTGAAATGCAGGATTTTGCTGCAGGTACCTCTAGCCGATCTACAAAACTTGTACATGGAGGCTTACGCTATTTAAAGCAATTCGAGGTAAAGCTAGTAGCAGAGGTTGGAAAAGAGCGGGCGATTGTCTATGAAAATGCCCCACATGTCACAACACCTGTCTGGATGATGTTGCCAATCATTGAGAATGGAACATTTGGTAAGTTTTCTACTTCTATCGGCTTAAAAGTATATGATTATTTAGCTGGAGTTAAGAAAGTCGAAAGAAGAAAAATGCTGAACAAAACAAATTCAATCGATCGTGAGCCTCTATTACGTGAAGAAGGATTAAAAGGATCTGGGGTGTATGTTGAGTATCGAACAGATGATGCACGATTAACATTAGAAGTAATGAAAGAAGCGGTAAACAGAGGTGTTTTGGCCTCAAATTATACAAAAGCAGAAGAATTTATTTATAACAATGGAAAAGTTATTGGAGTTCAAATTCATGATTTACTAACTGGTGAGAAGCGGAAAATTTATGCAAAGAAAATTGTAAATGCTGCAGGTCCATGGGTTGATACGTTAAGAGAGAAAGACAAATCAAAGAAAGGGAAATATTTGCACTTAACAAAAGGTGTTCACCTTGTGATTGATTCGTCACGTTTTCCTCTAAAAGAAGCAGTGTATTTTGACACTCCTTTTAAAGACGGTAGAATGATGTTTGCTATACCACGTGATAACAAAGCATATGTAGGCACAACTGATACAAATTACAAAGGCTCAATTAGCCATCCAAGAATGACAGTAGAGGACAGAGATTATATTTTAAAAGCTACTAATTATATGTTTCCAAACCTAAACTTAACAACGAATGATGTTGAATCAAGCTGGGTAGGCTTACGTCCTCTTATTCACGAAGAAGGAAAAGATCCTTCAGAGATTTCTAGAAAAGATGAAATCTTTGTTTCACCTTCCGGCTTAGTGACAATTGCTGGAGGGAAGCTAACAGGTTATCGCAAAATGGCAGAAGGTGTTGTAAACCTTGTACTAGAAGAACTAAGAGGAAAAAATTATCCTGCATGTACGACAGATCAGATTGTTCTTTCGGGTGGAGATGTTGGTGGTTCCAATCAGTACCCTAATTTCGTGAAAGAACAGGTTCAAAAAGGTATAAATTTAGGTTTAACAGAGGAAGAAGCAACGAAGCTAGTGAAACGATATGGATCAAATATTTCTGCCCTCTATGAAGTAATCAAACATAGTGGACATGAAGCGGAGGCTGCTGGACTTTCGTTAGAAGTATATGCATCCCTTATTTATGGAATTGAACAAGAAATGGTAGGAACACTATGTGATTTCTTCATTAGAAGAACTAGTGCCCTTTTCTTTGATATAAATTGGGTGAACAAGTGGAAAGAACCTGTTACAAAATACATGGCAACCATTTTTTCTTGGTCAGCTGAAGAAGAACAACGTTTCCGCGATGAGTTAGAGAAACACATATATGATGCCACTGTTCCTGTAGAGTATGATGAACATCCTCATGCTAAAAGTGTATAGAAAGGGTGTGGTTCACTGATGTTTGAAAAACAACAGGTGCTACCTGCGACCAAATCAATGAAGGATTTTGAGCAGGTCCTTTCTACTAAAAATGTAGAGTTTATCGTAATGCTTGAAGTGCATATTGCACAATTAGATAATATTATGAAGCTAGCAAAAGCAAATCATAAAAAAATCCTCTTACATGCAGATTTAATACAAGGTTTAAAGAACGATGAGTACTCAGCAGAGTTTTTATGTCAAAAAATAAAGCCTGATGGAGTGATTTCAACACGAGCAAGTGTATTAAAGACAGCTAAGAAAAATGGCATTTTATCGATTCAGCGACTATTTTTGCTCGATACGTTGGCAATTGATACAAGTTACAGCTTAGCTCAAAAGGTTCAACCTGACTTTATAGAAGTTCTACCAGGCTGTGTGCCACATTTGATTCAAAAAGTAAGTCAGGAAACAAATATTCCTGTAATAGCAGGCGGTTTAATAACAAATCATGAAGAAGTAACTAGTGTGTTAAAAGCAGGTGCACATGCTGTAACAACGTCCCGAAAGGAATTGTGGAGGATATAATTTGTAAGAAGGAAGATTTGTTCCGGTTTTATTGGAACAATGATAGTTAAAAATAGACTGAAGACTGCCCCGATACAAGGGGAAATGGGACAAAAATGCAGTAAATAGGCTGAAAGCTGTCCCGATACAAGGAGAATCGGGACTTAAAAGTAGTAACCAAGCTAAGATGTGTCCCGATACAAGGAGAATCGGGGCCCAAAAGCAGCAAAACAGCTAAGATATGTCCCGATACAAGGAGAATCGGGACCCAAAAGCAGTAACCAAGCTAAGATGTGTCCCGATACAAGTGGAATCGGGACCCAAAAGCAGCAAAACAGCTAAGATATGTCCCGATACAAGCGAAATCGGGACACAAAAGCAGCAACCAAGCTAAGATCTGTCCCGATACAAGCGGAATCGGGACCCAAGAGCAGCAAAGCAGCAAAGATATGTCCCGATACAAGCGAAATCGAGACCCAAAAGCAGCAAATAAGCAAAAAGCTGTCCCGATACAAGCACAGCCGGGACAGCTTTCTGTATTTAAAAAAATCATACCTCTTCAATAAACCTCTAATACAGACAACATCAAAAGTTCTTAATTAATGATTATTTATTTAGAGATTCCGATAAAAACTCAATCACTTGATCTGGGGTTTTTGCATTTGCACTATGTAAGTGTGCTTGTTTTTCACCATTTTTAAATACTAATAAACTTGGAATACCCATTACATCATATTTTTCTGCAATTTCGGGAAGGTCATCTTTGTTTATTTCATACATTGATACATTTCCTACCTCTTCAAATACAGTTGGTAGAAACATGTCCATTCTTTTACAGTCTGGGCACCAATCTGTAAAAAATTTAAGGACTACTGGTTCATTACCATTAATAAGCTCTTGAAATTGATTTTCTGTTTTTACGTGTTCCATGCTATCACCTCTACCCTTATTTTATCCAATACTCGGTCAAAAAACAGTAATTTGCTTACTTAAACTAATTATAGGAAAAAACTAGATGGTCATCCACCTATCATAGCTTGATTCTTTAGAAAGTAGGGTATAAAGTATTGATGACACAAAGGATGCTCAGTTCAAGTTAGTTGACGACATTCCATTTCAACCTTATACTCACTTACAATAAGTAAGTTTAAAGAATAGATAGCCAATAAAGGGGAGAAACCTAATGGTAGAAACAATAAAAGATATCCCTCTAAATATAATAAAAGAAAAAGTAAAGATTGTTCCTCATAATCAAGGAGCTACGTATGTTGTGGGACCAATAAACCTCCCAATTCAACTAGATGGCAAAACAGAATTCTTCAAATGGTATTGCTGGATGGAGGCTGAGGCTGAACATGATTCAGCTGAAACATTTGAATCAATCTTAAGAAATTTACCTAGTGCAGACTTATCAAAACATCAGCAATCAAGTGTGCTTGTTTATGGTGATTTTGCTCATAATGATGATGCGCTTATACGTATGCATAGTATATGTCATACAGGCGATATCTTTGGAAGTAAAAGATGTGATTGTGGCTATCAGCTGAAACAATCTTTAAAAATGATAACAGAACATGGTACAGGAGCCCTTTTTTATCTTGCTGATCATGAAGGAAGAGGTATTGGATTATTTAGTAAAGCTCTTGCATACCTCCTACAAGAAGATGGCTTAGATACAGTGGAGGCAAATGAGGCACTTGGCTTCTCGGATGACCAAAGAAATTATGATGATGCGATTCGTGTATTGAAAACTCTTCGTCAATTACCCGTAACACTAATTACGAATAACCCACTTAAACTAAAAGCGTTGCAAGATTCAGGTGCAAATGTCTCAGGCCGTATTCCTTTATGGGGAGATATATCGAGCTTTAATCAACACTACCTAGAAACAAAAATGGAGAAGGCCGGCCACTTTAGAGGAGGCTATACCGTTGAATGAACATGAGTTTTATATGAAGTTAGCTATTGAGAATGCCGCTGCTATGAAGGGTCAAACAGATCCAAATCCATTGGTAGGGGCTGTCATTGTAAATCATAATCGAATTGTTGGTGTAGGAGCTCATTTAAAAGCTGGAGGACCACATGCAGAAATACATGCCCTTAATATGGCAGGAGAACAGGCAAGAGGTGGCACAATGTATGTAACATTGGAACCATGTTCTCATTATGGCCGTACAGGACCATGTGCTGTATCAATAGTTGAAGCGGGTATAAAGAAGGTTTATGTTGCTACTCTTGATCCTAACCCGATTGTTGCAGGAAATGGAGTAAACATCCTAAAAGAAGCAAATATTGAAGTGGTAGTAGGAATTTGTGAAAAAGAGTCACGTGAAATGAATGAAGTGTTTAATAAATTCATTGTTTCAAAAATGCCTTTTGTAACGTTAAAGTCTGCTACAACGTTAGATGGTAAAATTTCATCTTTTACATCGGATAGTAAGTGGATTACCTCTGAGGAAGCCCGAAAAGATGTTCATCAATTGCGTCATGAGCATGCTGGAATTTTAGTAGGGGTCCAAACGGTGATAAAAGATGATCCTGAATTAACGACTAGAATTGAACATGGTCGTAATCCAGTTCGAATTATTTTGGATAGTCATTTAAGAACACCACTTCATTCAAAGGTCGTAAAAGATCAAAAAGCCGAAACATGGATTTTCACTTCAAAAAAATTTGATAAAGAAATAAAAAAGGCGCTTGAAGACCATAATGTAAAAATCTTTGTAACAAACGGTGAAGAGCGCGTAAACATTCAAGAAGTGCTAAGAATACTTGGGGAGAATTCTATTTCCTCTGTATTAATTGAAGGCGGAGGAGAAGTGAATGCTTCTTTTTTAGCAGAGCAGTTAGTTGATAAATTAGTTGTTTATATGGCTCCAAAAATAATCGGCGGCAAGCAAGCTCCAGGCTTTATCGGGGGACAAGGAATTGAAAAGATGGCCGATGCCATTGATCTTCAGCATTTAGATATCATCAAAATTGGGCCAGACTATAAGTTTGTAGGATATCCTCACTATAAAGAAGCATGATGTTATACGCATCATGCTTTTTCATTCTATTTTGTTTTCTTGATCTTTGTTGTGAAAATGAAAAGAATAGGTTACAATAAAACCAAGTAATCTTATATGAATTATAATGTATATAATAAAAAATAAATTTATCCACAGTAGCCTAAGGGGGATTATAGATGAAAAAAGAATTATATCCAGTTATAAAGGGTGCAGATAGTTTATATTTCTCTGGTAATAGTACAGGAATCTTATTATGTCACGGATTTAACGGTACACCACAAAGCATGGAGTATATAGGGAAGCAACTTGCTAAGCTAGGATATACTGTGTCAATTCCTCGTCTAAAAGGTCATGGGACAAATGTTGAAGATATGAAAAATTGCATTTATAACGAATGGATTTCAGATTTACAGATAGCATTTGAAGAATTAAAAAAGAACTGTGACCATGTTTTTGCAGTTGGCCAATCCATGGGCGGTGCCTTAACAATTCAACTTGCAGCTAATACAATAGTGAATGGAATCTTCTTAATTAATGCGGCTGTAACAGATGTTGCTTATAAACAATACCGTGATGAAACAAAGCCGAAAATGATTGAAGAAGGGGAGCCAGACATAAAAAAGCCTGCTGTCCATGAAATAACGTATGAATCTGTTCCATTAGAGGCTGTACATCAGCTGTTAGATTTAATGGATGATACAAAAAATAAAGTCAAAAATATCACAAGCCCTACTGTGATTTTTAAATCATCAGTTGATCATGTCGTTCCACCAGCAAATTCTGATTATATTTATGAGCAAATTTCTTCAGTTGATAAGAGGATAATAGAATTAAAAAACTCATATCATGTTGCATCAATGGACTATGATGCAAAGCTTATTGTGGATAACATAAATCACCATATTCAGAATTTAAATGCTGGTATACCAGTAACGGAGCTGGTAAATAGCTAATGGTTTGTGAAGGTAAAGTGGATAACTCTTGAGTTATCCACATACTTTTCCACATATTAAAAAAGTTATTAACAGTTGTGAGAACGCTTTAAATAATTTACTATCTTTCGTGAGATAGTAAATACTTGTCTATTAAAGGTTGTATACGTTTGCAAAAATGTTCGAATTTTAACAGAGAAATGCTATAATTTGTAATTATATAAAGTGAAAAATTAGTGCAGAGGGAGATTACATGACGATAGCTATTCGAAAGATGAATGAAGGAGATATAGAACAAGTACAACGTGTTGCTAGATCTAGTTGGCGGACTACATATAATGGAATTATACCTGATTCCACTCAAGAGAATTTTGTTGCAACTGCATATTCTTCTGAAATGTTACTCAAGAGACTAAGAGAAACACTTTTTTTAGTAGCAGAAGAAGATGATGAAGTTATTGGTTTTGCAAATTTTACGCCTCTAAAAGATGAGAGAAAAGTAGAATTAGGGGCTATTTATCTTTATGAAGAACACCAGGGAAAGGGAATTGGTACTGACTTATTAAAAGCGGGGATACAGCACTTAAACGATGTTAGGAAAATATATGTAAATGTAGAAAAAGAAAATCTGGCTGGTGTCCATTTTTATAAATCTAAAGGGTTTAGAATTGAAACGGAATATGAGGATTTGTTTGATGGTCATATATTACAAACTGTAAGAATGGTCTTAGAGGTTTGATGAATTTTACATCATTATTGATTAAAAAAAGTATCAGTGCTCAGGGAGTCTTTTCGGTAACCAAGAAAGAGTCTCCCTTTGACACTGAATATAAACTAGCAGAACAGCTATGAAAGCTGCCTAGATGGGTCTGGTTTAATTGTTTGAGCAGGGCGGTTGCTTCTGGATATGTAACTATGCAACACCATGCCGATTATAACAAAGGCCATTCCTAATAAAGATAAACCTGTAGGAAGAGGTAAAGCGAGAAAAATAATTTCTCCAATAAGTACAAAAAGGACCTGAATCGATTGAGTTGCCTCTACAGCTGCAAGTTGAGCCATATTGTGCTGAACTAAATTTGTTGCTTGAAAGAAAAGTAGAGTAGCAATTAAGCCCGAACAAATTGCAACCCAAAATGATTGGGTTATCTGCGTTTTACTTGGAAGGCCTGTCGTAAAGATAGCAATAATAGCAAAAATAATCCAAAGTGGTAAGCTTCCAATTGTCATCCCCAATACCCTTTGAAAAACATCCAATCTACCCTCACAAACTTCCATCATTTTCCGATTGCCCAGGGGATAAGCAAAGGAGGCAATGAGAACTGGAATGATTGTTAATAAAACAGGCATGATTGATAACTGACTTGCATGTTCAAATTGCATAAATGCTATCCCAAAGATAATGATAAGAGACATGCTTAAGCCTCTTAACGGGATCTTACCCCTCACCTTTACAGATCCGTTGACTGTTTGGACTTTTTCATAAAATAGTGGTGAAAGTAGAGAACCTGAAAGGATTGTCATTTGCCAGGTTGCCGCAATTAGCCACCCTGGTCCATAAGCTCCTGCAAAGCAAATAGGTGCATAAAATAACCCAAATCCCACTGTTCCCCATAAGAGCCATTTTAATGGGTTTTTTTTCATCTCTATAAGAAGAGGCTGCCACTTTTTTCTCCACATAACGAGAAGAAGTAAAAAAGGAAGCATAAAAAAATAACGTAAAGAAGAACTCCATAACCAGCTACCCCCGGAAAGCTCCATGGACCGATTTAACACAAACGTAAAAGCAAAAAAGAAAGAAGAACAAACTCCTAATAAGATTGCCCGCATTGCGAAGCCTCCAATCATCTCCATTAAATGGAAAGGTATGTTTAACATAATATAACATACAATTGTTTAATTTAGTGTGTTTTTTATAAAATTCAATCCTTTCTTTACGTAAGATATTGTCCATAAGATCTTTCGCCCATATAATGAAAATAACAAAGTCAAATAAAGGGAGAGTGTAGAGATGAGGAAAAGCCTTCAATATCCTATTGGTGAATTTAAGGAGCCTAAGCATGTATCTCAGAAAGACATCGAAGGATGGATAGAAGATATTGAAAATACCCCTAAGCAAGTGAAGTTAGCTCTTGAAGGTCTTTCAGAACCTTTGCTAGACACATCATACCGACCAGGTGGATGGACGGTTAGACAAGTGGTTCATCATCTAGCAGACAGTCATATGAATAGTTATATTCGCTTTAAATTAGCCCTAACTGAAGATCGTCCAACTATTAAAGCATATGATGAAAAAACATGGGCAGCTTTACCTGATACTAAATTGCCATTAGCAATCTCTATTAATCTCCTTGAATCTTTACACGAACGATGGGTATATTTATTAAAATCAATGTCTATGTCTGATTTTCAAAAAACATTCATTCATCCTGAAACAAATAAGGAAATCTCCTTATCTACTAATGTTGCATTATACTCGTGGCATGGAAAGCATCATATAGAACATATAAAATTAGTAAGAGTTCATTAAAAGAGCCAGCAGTCCTGATCATGTAGGGCTGCTTTTTTAGTAAGCTTAAAGGTGCAAAATCATAGAAAACAGGTATTACTTTCACATAATTCTTTATCCAGTTGAATATCATGTACAAGCATATATCGATATTGGGGGTAAAGAATTTGAATTTCTTATTCAGCTACGTACTTCTAGGGGTTTCACTAGCAGCACCCATAGGCCCTGTAAACGCAGGTCAAATTGATCGAGGCATAAAAGGAGGATTCCTTCATGCCTGGCTGTTTGGTTTAGGGGCAACAACTGCTGATGTTGTATATATGGTGTTAGTGTATTTAGGGTTTGTAAACTTTTTGCAAATTCCGACAGTGAAAATGTTTCTATGGTTTTTTGGCTTTTTTGTTTTAGTGTATACGGGTATTGAAAGTTTAATGGCGGCTAAAAAACATACGTTCACAACTAGTAGAGTAAATCTCCGCTATTCTAAGTCCTATTTTTCTGGCTTTTTTATGTCTTTACTTAACCCTCTAAGTATTTTGTTTTGGATAGGAATTTATGGGGCAATTCTGGCCAACACCACAATTGGAAATGGTGGAACACAACTTCTTATTTGTAGTGCTGCCATCCTATCAGGAGTTTTATTATGGGATTTAACGATGGCAATGTTTGCTAGCGTATTAAGAAGATATTTAACAACAACCCTTCTTGCTGTTATCTCTACGATTTCAGGCATTTCTTTAATTTTGTTTGGCTTATATTTTGGCTATCAAGGCTTTCTGTTACTTATTTAACATTTGGAAAAAGTCCCGATTCGTTTGATTTGTGAAAAATAGGGTAAATAGAGAAAAACGATACCGGGGTGCCAAAACATGATTAATTCGTTTAAAAAACAATTTAGCGTTCCTAACGGATTACTTGGAAGAGTGGCTGGAATCATTATGGCAATTGAAAATAAGAAGTTAAACAAATGGACTCTATCTCAATTACATATAGATAATAGTGATCGTATTCTTGAGGTTGGCTATGGTTCAGGAAAGTGTATAGAGTACATGTTAAAAGCCAATAGAACGATCAAGGTTGACGGTCTTGATGTTTCGAAAACGATGAAAGCCCAGGCGGAACACAGACTAGGAAATTATGTTGAGAGTGGACAAGTGACTCTTATGCTAGGTGATGTTGAGAAAGTAATGTTGGATGAGGAAAAATACGATCAAGTTGTCACAGTGAACAATTATACAATTTGGTCCCATCCCGAAAGAGGGTTACAACGTCTCCATCAGGCAATGAAAATAGGAGGGGAAATTGCCATTACAATGCAGCCTAGAGAAGAAAATGCCAGTTCTGTAAAGACCAGGATGTTTGCGAATCAAATCTACAAGAACCTTTCTGATTGTGGGTTTTCTGAAATAAACATTTCTTTTAAGCGAATACACCCAGAATTAGCAGTTTGTGTAACAGCCATTAAGAAGGGATAAAAAATCATGAGTGAAAGGAAGCAAGCCATTCACTCATGATTTTGTTTTAGTCTAGAATTTATTTCTCCATCATGCTACTAACCATACCGATTAGTATACCTAAAAGGGCTCCCCCAGCAACTTCAGCAGGTTGATGACCTAGCAGCTCATTTAATTCCTTTTCCTGCTTTACATGAAATAAACCGGGCATATGTCCGGATAATACCTCAATGTCTGCATCAATATCATTTACAATCTTTGCGATTTCGCCTGTATGTCGACGAATACCTTGTGCATCATACATAACAATAATTCCAAAGATAACAGCTAATGCAGTATCAGTGGAATTAAAACCCTTTTTTGTTGCAACATATGTTGCCAAAGCAGATACACCGGCTGAGTGAGAACTTGGCATGCCGCCTGTTTGAAAAATCGGACGCCAGTCCCAAACATTGTTTTCTTTTTTATGTGTAAAAATTTTAAGCCCTTGTGCAATTCCAATGGCAGATAAAGCTGTCCAGATTCCTCGATTCATTTCTCTCACCTCTATGTATATAGTCTTTAACAAAATAAATTCTATATACAATGATGCTTAAAAAATGTTATTTGAATGAATCTATATCAAAGGAACCTTAAAAAGTTTCAATGAAGAAAAACATAGAAGACAAAAGCCTTCTATGTTTGTTGTGGAGTAATCCATTTTGTTAAAAGTGGAGGTTCATAAGAACGAAATTTCTGGATTAATTGCTCGGGTTCAGAATCTACAATAACCATTGATCGATATTCAGGCTTTAAAAATTGTTCTTGAATCATATGGTCAAAGAAAGCAAGAAGTTTATCATAATAAGAGCTACTGTTCATCATTCCAATTGGCTTTCTATGCTCTCCTAATTGAGCCCAAGTATAAACTTCAAAAAATTCTTCCATTGTCCCAGGTCCACCTGGTAAAACAACAAACCCATCTGATAGCTCTTCCATTTTTGCCTTACGCTCATGCATGGAATGAACAATAATAAGCTCAGAAAGACCAGGGTGGGCAAGTTCCCGATCCATTAGCATTTTAGGTATAACGCCAATCACTTCTCCGCCCGCTTGCAGAGTTGCATTCGCTACTACACCCATAATTCCTACTTTAGATCCACCGTATACAAGTGTAATTCCCTCTTTAGCTAATTGAGTACCAAGTTTTGCTGCATCCTCTGAATATAAATCTGAAGCGCCTGGACTAGATCCACAAAAAACACAAATTCTTTTCATGTTATCCCCTCCTTGAGTAAGTGTGTGAAAAGGGTTGTAAAAAAGGACTATTCTTTTAAATGAAAAATATACATCTTATTTTAGTTTAGATGGTTTTTCATTATTTGAAAATAAAAAGTAATGGAATTTACAACATCTTTATAAAGGACTTATGTTCATTGGTGATAATGACCGAAAAGAAATTAAGCTTCTTAATTCAGTTTGAATTTACATAAATTTCTTGTATAAGTGGGACCTTAGATACGTACAGAATTATTTTAGGAGAGATGATAGTGAAATTAGATCTCAGGTGGTTTGTAATGGAGGAGCTAGAAGCATATATTCAAGAATATGAATTAAAAAGTGCCTTAGACTTTTATGAACAACAATTAATAAATAAAAAGGGCAAAATTCTTGAGATAGGTCAAAGTCAGTTATTCCTTCTTCCTAATCTTTTGAATAATGGCCTCCAAATGGAGGGGCTGGTGAATTCAAAGAAGGGAGAGGAGGCTTGTAAGCAAAAATGTGAGGAGGTAAATCAGACTGCGACCATCTATCAATTGAGCCCAATTGAGTTTAAAAAATCTACTCGTTACGACGCCATTATTATACCTTTTGGGTCTGTCTTAACTGTAGAAGAAAGGCTTAATTCAATAAAAGTTTTAAAAAATGTCTACGATCATCTAAAAAGTAAGGGCACCATTATTGTTGATCTTTTTATACAGGATGAATTTCTTGTTCAGCAAAAGCATAGTATGGTTCAAGAATTTATGAGTTATCTGTATGTTTGTGAAAAACAACTAATCAAGCTAGATATGCTCGAACAATCAACAACATATTTGTTATCAGTTGAAAAGATAAAAGAAGGAAAGATGATTGAAAAAGAGCAAAAATTACAGCCCTTTATATGGTATGGCATAAAAGAATTTAAGCTGATTTTGGAGAGAATTGGATTTACTAATGTCAAAATATATAGCAACTACTCAACAACAGAATCAACTAAATCATCCGATAAAAAGGTATTCACATTTATAGGAGAAAAATAAACAATTACATAGTAGAAATGCTGAACTCCTCCTTAGTTCAAGCAAATCATCCTTCTTAAATGAAAGAAACGAAATTGAAATCCTACCGTATGATAGATCAAGTGGGCAAAAAAAACAGAAAATGTTCGAAAACTTATAACAGAAATAAGGAATCGTTAATAACAATTTTGCCCTAAAGTGATAAAATAAGAATGATGAAAGAGCTGAGGAGGAAAATCCGGATGAAAATGAAGTTAGGCTTAATATATGGTGGGAAATCTGCAGAGCACAATGTTTCTTTGCAAACAGCCCTAGCCGTTATCAATGCACTGGATATGAGTAAATTTGACATACATCCTATATACATTAAAGAAAATGGAGAATGGGTAAGAGGGAAGGCATTAGATGCTCCTGTAAAAGAAGTAAGTACATTAAGATTGCAGGAGAACGGAGATTCTATTTCACCCGTTACATTAAATACTGAGTTATTTCCTGCAAAGGTTGAAGAGCAGGAAAAAATTGATGTGATCTTTCCGTTGCTACATGGACCAAATGGTGAAGATGGAACGGTTCAAGGATTACTTGAATTACTGAATATTCCGTACGTAGGGAATGGTGTATTAGCTTCTGCAGCTGGTATGGATAAAGTTGTCATGAAGAATTTATTTGCACAAGCTGGCTTAGCTCAAGCAAAATATGTATCTTTTATAAAAAGTGATTATGTGCAATCACCAGCTGCCAAATATGAGGAAATCGAAGCTGAATTGGGTTATCCATGCTTTGTAAAGCCTGCAAATTTAGGATCAAGTGTTGGCATTAACAAATGTAAAGATAGAGTAAGCTTAGAAGCGGCTATTAAGGAAGCATTTGAGTTCGATCGTAAGGTGATTATTGAAGAAGCAATTGTAGGAAGAGAGATTGAAATTGCCGTTATTGGTAATGATCATCCGGAATGCTCTGTAGTCGGTGAAATTGCTCCTAAAGTTGAATTCTATGATTATAAAGCAAAGTATGAAGATGGAGAAACAGATTTAATCATTCCAGGTAACGTAACTAAAGAGGAATATGAAATGATTAAGGAAATGGCAATCACATCATTCAAGGCAATAGATGGATCAGGCCTAGTTCGTGCTGACTTTTTCTTAACTGAAGACGGCAGGGCTCTTATTAATGAGGTTAATACAATGCCTGGTTTCACTCCATATAGTATGTTCCCACTAATGTGGAAACATTCAGGCCTTGAATATCCTCAACTAATAGAAAAGCTTGTTGACCTTGCATTGGAGCGTTATGAACAAAAGCAACAAATTAAGCATTCCTTTTAATCAACTAAGCTTACGAAATTCTTAATTTTATTTAAAAAGGAACTGAATATAACATAAATCAGTTCCTTTTTTTCTTTTTAGCACATAAAGATTCCTTAAATAGGAGAGGATTTAATGATTACAAGAACATTACTTGATGTACAAAACATGGTGAATGGAGAAGGACTAGAAGAAAAATATCAACACGTTGAAATTTCAGGAGTAACAACTGATTCACGTAAGGTTGAAAATGACAACTTATTTTTTCCGCTTGTTGGTGACGTGTTCAATGGGCATGAGTTCGTTGACAAAGCAATAAGTAACGGAGCAAAAGCAGTTATATGGCAGAAATCCGAAAAAAATCCTCCAAAAGAAGTGCCATTAATTTTAGTTGAAGATACTTTAGTAGCACTACAAGCTCTTGCAACAGCATATATTAATGAATTACCTAACCTCAAAATTGTCGGTATTACAGGTAGTAACGGGAAAACAACAACAAAGGACATGGTTGCAGCCGTTTTAGAAACAACATATAAAGTACATAAAACACAAGGGAATTTTAATAATCATATAGGTTTACCATTAACCGTTTTAAGTATGAGTGAGGATACAGAAATAGCCGTTTTAGAGATGGGGATGAGTGGTAAAGGAGAAATTGAACTTTTATCTGAAATTGCCCATCCGGATGTTGCGGTCATTACAAATATCGGTGAAGCACATTTAATGGATTTAGGATCTAGAGAAGGAATTGCGGAAGCTAAGCTTGAGATTACTAAAGGCTTAAAAAAAGACGGATTATTTATTTATCACGGCGATGAACCACTTTTACAAGAGAGAGTGCCAGGACTGTCTTTAAAAACAGCTACTTTTGGAGAAGCAAGTTCTAACCATTATTATCCTTCAAAAATTATTCAAGAACCAACAGGAACATTATTTGAAGTGAATAATGAGGAATACTTTATTCCTGTACTTGGAAAACATAATGTGTGGAATGCTTTAGCAGCCTATGCAGTTGCTGATTCTTTTGGTATTAAAAAGGATGCAATAAAAAAGGGATTCTCATCAATGAAAATGACTGGGATGCGCTTGGAATTAATTCATGCTAAAAATGGAGCATCAATCATTAATGATGCTTATAATGCAAGTCCTACTTCAATGTTAGCAGCAATTGATCTTATCGAAAATTTAAAAGACTTTGATCAAAAGATTGTCGTTTTAGGTGATATGCTTGAATTAGGTGATGATGAAGTAGAATATCACCAACAAGTAGGAAGAGAAATAAAACAAAATAATATTTCCCACATCTTCACTTATGGAAAACTTGGTAAAGAAATCGCAAAAGGTGCAAAAGAAAATCAGCCGGTTGATACAGTTCATCATTATGATAATAAGGGTGAATTAATCAAGCACCTACAGTCTATCGTGAAAGAAAAAGATATCGTACTTGTAAAAGCCTCAAGAGGAATGAAGCTTGAAGAAGTCGTAAATTCATTTGTGTAGGAGAGAAGGGAGGGATTAAGTTGTGTATCCCTTCCGCTGAACGGTAAAGGAGGTTTCTATCATTTGAAAGGATGTCTCTTTATTCATGGTTTCACCGGAGCACCTTATGAGGTGGAACCACTTGCCAGCTATATAAAAAAGCAAACTGGTTGGGTTGTAAAAGTTCCCACTCTCCCTGGACATGGAGTAACTCTTTCATTAAAAGGGCATACATATAAAGAATGGATTTCTCATGCTGAACAAGAACTTCTTTTATTAATGAAAGAGGTGGATGAGGTCTATGTTATTGGATTTTCAATGGGAGGGGTTATTGCTTCGTATTTAGCTGCTAAATACGAAGTGAAAAAGTTGGTCCTATTAAGTGCTGCTGTTTATTATGTGAATCCTAAACAATTAGCAGTGGATGTAAAAAATATGATAAAAGATTTATTCGGTGGGAATATTACTAATAATGAACTATTTAACCGATATAAGAAAAAGATAGTCGAAACACCGATATCATCAACTTTTGAATTTAGAAAGTTAGTGAAGAAAATAAAGCCTTACATTCAAAAATTAAACATGCCAGTATTAATTGTTCAAGGTGAATGTGATGGTATTGTTCCGGTTAAAAGTGCATTTTATTTGTACAATACGATTCCCTCAAAACAAAAAGAATTACACTTACTCCCATGCTCTAAACATCACGTTTGTCACGGTGAGGATTACGAAGATCTAAAGGAATATGTTGAACGCTTTTTAGAAAATCAACATGAAGAAAGTGCTATTTATCGTTAGTTTAGTTTTACAAGCTGTTCTGACATTAAGTTGAAATAAGCAACCGGTAGTGGTATGATTACATTTAAAGTGTTTGCGGGCTTTAAATAAGGTAAACTGCTGCCCTTGTTGAAATAAGGGTATTTTTTGTTGGCAAATAATCAGAACGGTTTTACTATCCTCTAAGTGTGGGTAGTATAAGAAGAGCAGGCACATAGTTGCCGGTTTTTTAAACATCTGACTGTTTTTCATGATGACACAACAGTTGATAATCT
Organism: Metabacillus sp. YM-086; assembly: GCF_048059995.1. NCBI lineage: Bacteria > Bacillati > Bacillota > Bacilli > Caryophanales > Bacillaceae > Metabacillus > Metabacillus sp. YM-086. Next base: position 35,344 of record NZ_JBLUOI010000030.1, read on the forward strand.
ACATTAAGCTTGGCTGATCCCCGAGCATATAGGATTCATTTAAACATCGTTTCATTATGAATACGATATAGATTACCTATAAGGTCTGTAAATATTTACAGCAAACGATATAGAAGGAGTATGAATACATTGACATTAACGTTTCAAGATTTAGGTTTAAGTACGTCATTGATGGAATCAATAAGTAAAATGGGGTTTGAAGAGCCGTCACCAATTCAAGCACAAACAATCCCGTTAGGCTTGCAAAAGAAGGATGTAATCGGACAGGCACAAACAGGTACTGGTAAAACAGCTGCATTTGGTATTCCGCTTATTGAAAAGATTGATGTGAAAAGTAACAACATTCAAGCTGTTGTTGTTGCTCCAACACGTGAACTTGCTATTCAGGTATCAGAAGAACTTTACAAAATCGGTTATCACAAACGCTCTCGTGTTCTTCCGATTTATGGTGGTCAAGATATTAACAGACAAATTCGTTCATTAAAGAAAAATCCACATATTATCGTTGGAACACCTGGACGCTTATTAGACCATATTAATCGTAAAACTTTACGTTTAAGCGGCGTTCATACGATAGTATTAGATGAAGCAGATGAAATGTTAAACATGGGCTTCATTGAGGACATTGAATCCATTCTTTCTAATGTACCTGAGGATCGTCAAACATTACTTTTCTCAGCAACAATGCCGGATCCAATCCGTCGTATTGCAGAGAAATTTATGAGAGACCCTGAGCTTGTAAAAGTAAAAGCAAAAGAAATGACAGTTCCAAATATTACACAATATTACCTTGAAACACACGAAAGAAAGAAATTCGATGTTTTAACAAGATTACTTGATATTCAATCTCCTGAACTTGCGATTGTTTTTGGTCGTACAAAACGCCGTGTTGATGAATTATCTGAAGCATTAACGTTAAGAGGTTATACAGCTGAAGGTATTCATGGAGACTTAACACAGGCTAAACGTATGTCTACTCTACGAAAATTTAAAGAAGGTGCAATTGAAGTACTAGTTGCAACAGACGTTGCAGCACGTGGGCTTGATATTTCAGGTGTTACACATGTTTATAATTTTGATGTACCTCAAGATCCAGAAAGCTATGTTCACCGTATTGGACGTACAGGTCGTGCAGGTAAAACAGGTATGGCGATGACTTTCGTTACACCTAGAGAATTAGACATTGTTAAAAACATTGAGCGTACAACAAAACGCAAAATGGATCGTATGAAGCCACCAACTGTTGATGAGGCAATTGAAAGTCAACAACAAATGACAGTGGAAAAAATTCGCTCAATCATTGAAGGTGAAAACCTATCCTTCTACAAACGTACAGCAGAAGAGCTTCTTGAAGAGTTCGATGCACAAGATGTAGTAGCTGCTGCAATTAAGTTCATGACAAAAGAGCCAACTGCTGTTGAAGTTAAACTAACAGAAGAAGCTCCGGCATACTCAAGATCTAAAAACAAAGGTGGTCGTTCTTCTGGCAATAGAAGAAAAGGTGACTACAACCGCAGTAGTGGTGGTGGACAAAAGAATCGTTCATCATACGGTAACCGTGACCGTGACCGTGATCGTGGTGGTAAAGGTGGCCAAGGCGGAAACAATAAACGCCGATACTCAAACTCAAACTCAAAATAACATTGAAAAAGCCGTGTCCTTAAAGGATCGGCTTTTTTGCATGTTTAAAAAGAAATGGTTTCTTTCTTTTTAAGTTTTGGCTTAAAGGAAAAATTTGTAACAATGCGAAGGGTTCTTTCAACAGGTCCTTGCGATGATAGTTTTAAATAAAAAGTACTGGCAATTACTTGTAAACAAAAGATACAAAGAGCAAAAAGGATGCCGATGAACAAATTCGTATGACCGAACAGACCAAATCCATATCCGTAATAAATGGTTGTGCAAATGATAGTTTGCATTAAATAATTTGTTAGAGAAAGCTTCCCGACATTGGCGAAGGCATTCTGAAATTTATTTCCTTTTAAAATATGAAATAGAAAGGCGAATAAAAAGATATAACCAAGAGATAGCAGGTTAGCGCCTAGCATCCCAAGGACCCCAGACCAGTTAGAGTCGGGCAAGAAAGTGTTATAACTTTTTAATAATAAGCCAATAGGAACAAGGATCGAACCAAGGATATATTGCCTTTTTTCGAGTGCTGGCTGTGTAAAGAGACCCATTTTTGCACTGTATATCCCAAATAAAAAAAGCGGTGCAGACATAAATGGAATAAAAGCCAAAATGAGAATTAGCAAGCCTGGTGAAACATCCATTGGAAATTCATTGTTTCGATGATCCATAATTTCTGTGTATGAACCCGAACTATAGGTTTGGATTGTATCTGAAACATACTCTTCCATTTGTGCTTGTTCTTGTTTTGTTTCTTCTAATTGTCCATAACCAATTAATGGTGTTAAACACAATAAGATGATTGCCCAAATAAAGATGGTTTTCATTCGACGATTTATAAAGAGTAATAAGAAAAACCCCATCATACCATAAAAAGTTAGTATATCCCCTTCCCATAAAAAGGTACTGTGTAAAATACCAAGCAAAAGGAGCATAAGAAATCTTCTTACAAAAAATCGTTTATATTTAAGATAATGAGCCTCAAGTTTTTCCTTCATTTTAACCATGGAATATCCAAATAAAAAAGTAAAGATTGGCATAAAGCTCCCCTCTATAAATACTTTTATAAACTGATAAGCAACAGTATTTGAGTTGGAAAGGTTATATAAATGTATTTCATCTTTGCCCCACATTCCAAATTGAAAAATTAGAATATTAGCAAGTAAGATGCCAAAAAGACTAGCTCCTCTCAAGGCATCGATAAATGCTATTCTAGTTATGCTTTCGTTCATGGTTTTTCTCCTTTTCGTTTGTTTATTTATGTAATTTCACTATAGTTCTTTTTTCTTAATTTAAAGAAACCTAGAGATTAACAATAACTTAATTGTTCAAAAAGGAAATTAATGTTTTGGTAATGTTTGTATGATACGATCGAATTGAGGTGAGATTGAATGCAAGAAGCGAACATTTTATTGGTAGATGACGAAACATCCATTGTGAAAATGGTTGAAATGGTCCTATATAAAGAAGGGTTTATAAATATTTTTAAAGCATATACAGCCAGAGAAGCACTTGAAATTGTACAGCAGCAAGATATTGATTATATCGTTCTAGATGTTATGCTTCCGGACTTTTCAGGCTTCGATTTATGTCCAAAAATAAGAGATATTTCTAATGCCTATATTTTATTTCTAACCGCAAAAGTGTCTGATTTAGATGTGTTAACAGGATTTGCAATTGGTGGAGATGATTATGTGACGAAGCCATTTAATCCACTTGAAATTGCAGCGAGAATAAAAGCAACATTGAAAAGAAGAACTTTACCTGAAAGGTCCTCGTTTAATGATCAAGTGAAGTCAAGTAATAGCTATGACTATAAAGGTTTTGTAGTGGATGTAGATGCAGGGGAATTACTTGTAAAGGGAAAGGTTGTCCCGTGTCCAGCACAGGCTTTTTTACTATTAATCTATTTCTGTCAAAATCCTAATATTGTGATTTCTAAGCAACAATTACTTGAAACAGTTTGGGGTTACGACCGATTTGTTGATGACAATACAGTTACTGTCCATATTCATAAGCTAAGAGAGCGAATTGAAGAAGATCCAAGCAATCCTAAATATTTAAAAACTGTTCGGGGATTAGGCTATAAGCTTGTGAAGGAGAAAGATGTGTGAGAGTTGTAAAACGAAGGCTGACCTTTCACTTTCTACTGCAATATATAGGGATTACCTTATTAATCAGCACCATTTTCGTGGCACTATTAATCTTATTAATATGGTTTATTTCCACAGAAGATTTAAAAAGAAGCTTCCCCACAGGAGCATTAGAATCAATTTCTACTGAAACTTCAATCACTGATGGCAAAGCAAGCATTAGTAAAGGGTGGGAAGAACAGCTGCAAAAGAAAGATATGTGGTTTCAAATTGTTGATGAAAATGGACAAGAAATTGCATCCAGTAATAAACCACCTGATATAAAAGATTCCTATACATTAAGTGAAATATTAAAAATAGAAGAAGACCAGCGTTTTAAAGGATACTCAGTATACACTGAATTAGATACGATTAGCTATAATGAGCCTTATTATTATTTATTAGGTTTTAGGGACATGACATATGAACAGTTACAGATTCTTATTGATAAATACAGTCAAAATGGAGAAGTGGATATAAGCAAAGCAAGCTTATTAGAGAAGGAAATGGGTAAATCCAATACTCTTCACTTAGTGAATGAGGAAGGAAAAGTAGTCCAATCTTTTGGGAAAGATCTTAACATTGAATACTATAATCCAATTGAAATCCTCTCAAGAGAAACGGCTCCAGGTTTATATAAAACAAGGGTATCGGTTATCCATGATCAGAAGACAAATCGAACTTGGGTACTTCACTCCAAAAATAATATGAAAGAAGCTTATGCTGAACAAACATTTTATCGTGACATCTTAATTGCGTTTATTATAGTTGGGGTCATTATACTACTAATTACGATTAGTATCGCTGTGTGGCACGGGTTTAGATACGGTCGCCCAATTATCATTTTTACTAGTTGGCTAGAACGAATGGAACATGGTCAATATCAGGAAGTTCTTACAGAAGATGAAAGGAAAAGAATTTTTCGTAAAAATGGAAAAGTTAAGGTGCGTTATCGTCTTTATCAGGAAGTTTTTCAAGCCTTCTACAATATGGCAGAAACACTAAGTTCAACAGAAAAAGAAAGAAAACGACTGGATCAAACAAGGGAAGAGTGGATGACAGGAATATCTCATGATTTAAGAACACCTTTAGCATCTGTTCAAGGTTATGGTCATTTACTTGAAAGTGATAAATATGATTGGTCCAATGAAGAAATAAAAGATATGGGCAAGGTCATCAGAGAAAAAGGGGAATATATGCTTGGGCTTGTGGAGGACTTTTCATTAGCCTTTCAATTAAAAAACAATTCTCTATATTATTTAAAGGAAAGAATACTGCTTAATGACTTCCTTAAGGATGTTGTTCAGAAATATAAGAATGATCGAATGCTTGGGAATGTTAACATTTCTTTTGTTGAAGAGGTTAAAAACATAGAACTTGAGATTTCAAGAAAATGGTTTGAACGTATTTTTGATAATTTAATTATGAATGCAATAAAACATAACCCTTCTGATACAGCTATTTTTGTGACACTCAAAAAAGCAATTGATCCAAAATTTGTAGAAATAGCTGTTGAAGACCAGGGTGTTGGTATGAACGAAGAGATGCAAGAAAATCTTTTTGACCGTTACTTTAGAGGAACTAACACAGAGGAAAAAGTCGATGGAGCAGGCCTAGGGATGAGTATCGCAAAAGAAATCGTCAAATTGCACAATGGTGAGATTCATGTAACCTCGGCCGTTGGGGAAGGAACGGTTATTAAGCTTAGATTTCCTGTTCAGGCTAAGCATGTTGAGCAGGATGAGTAGTATATTGTTTCGTTTGGGCTGGAATTGGGATGGTATGAGTTTGATGAACGACATATGCGGTAAGTGGGTAAGTGGGGAGAGAGTAGTGTCGTTCATGAGGGGGATGAACGACAAAAGAGGTAAGGAAAGAGCGGGTAGTGTCGTTCATGAGGGGGATGAACGACAAAGGGGGTAAGGAAAGAGCGGGTAGTGTCGTTCATGAGGGGGATGAACGACAAAAGAGGTAAGGAGAGAGCGGGTAGTGTCGTTCATGAGGGGGATGAACGACAAAAGAGGTAAGGAAAGAGCGGGTAGTGTCGTTCATGAGGGGGATGAAC